>DATHYU010000196.1:0-21818 GCA_035458965.1 Acidimicrobiia bacterium
CCCAGGCGCCGAGGGTGAAGGCGCCGATGCCGACGAGCGTGGCGGCGAGGTAGACGAGGGCGGCCACCAGGGTGAGCACCCACATGGCGGCACGCCAGAGGACGGCGCCGACGAGGAAGGAGCCTGCGAGGCCGCCCCGCTCCCCCATGATCCGGGCCCCGACGGCGGCGACCGCCGGGGCCGCCCCGAGGCCGAGCGCCACCACCCACAGCACGATCAGCACGAGCGCGACCGGCAGCCCGACGAGCGTGAGGCCGAGGGGCAGGACGGCGACGGGCACGGCGAGCACCACGGCGAGCCCCACGAGCCCCGACCGCCACGGCCGCTCCCCGGCGGCGACCACCGCCCGGGCCATCGAGCCACGGAACAGCCACACCATCACGAGGCCGCCGACGACGAAGGCGAGGATGCTCAGCCAGGCGATCACCCGGGTCGTGGCCTTCGCCCACACGGGAGCGAGCACGTCGCGCTGGACGACCGCGCCGCCGATCGACGCCCCGTCGTCGACCCGGACGTCGTCACTGGCCTGGAACTCCACATCACCGGCCACCCGGGCGCCTGGGCCGACGGTGATGTCGTCGACCTTGACGATGACGTCGCGGCCGATCTCACCGTGGACGTCGAGCGACCACGCCTGACCGCGGACATCCCGGCCGACGACCCCGCCGGCGACCACCTCTCCGCCGACGATGAGCACGTCCCGGGCCACCTGCGCTGCGACGAGGGCGTCGATCGCGACGGAGGAGACGTCCCCGCCGACGCTGCCGGTGACCTCGAGGCTCACGGCGGCGACGCGCACCGACCCGCCGACGTCGCCGGAGATCCGCGCCGGGCCCGCGACCGCCGCGAGGACGTCCCCGGTCACCGTTCCCGTGATCGTGAGGTCGTTGGTGAAGGTCACGATGTCGCCCTCGACGGTTCCCTCCACGATGACCCGCCCACCGAAGGCGTAGAGGTCCTCGCGAACGGTGTCGCCCTCGGTCACGATCACCCGGCCCGACGTCCGAACGCTCCCGAGCACCGGGAGGAGCGGGCCGACCGCGAGTGCCAGCAGGATGGAGACGCCGAAGAGGCGACGGGTCCGCATGGGGCTATTACAGCGGGAGGGCGTCCTTGACGAGATCCAGGAGCGGCCACGGAGCGACTCCGAAGACGATCGTGGCCGCCGAGGCGACGAACAGGACGATCCGGCCGCCCATGCCCACCGAGGGCCTGGCCGTGTCGGTGCCGGGTCCGGTGGCCGCCGGCTGGAAGTACATGATCACGACGACCCGCAGGTAGAAGAAGAGGCCGGCGACGGCGGCGACGAGGCCGAGCACGACCACCCAGAGGTAGCCGGCCTCGAGGGCCGCCTGGAAGACCGCGGCCTTGCCGATGAACCCCGCCGTGAGCGGGATGCCACCCATGGCCAGCATCATGAGACCGAGCGACGCCGCGAGCACGGGCGCCCGCTTCCCGAGCCCCGAGAACGCTTCGAGCGGCGCACGGCCCTCCCGCTGGCCGGTCACGGCGGCGACGACGGTGAAGGCGCCGATCACCTGCACGGCGTAGGTGGCCACGTAGAACCACATGTCACCGATGCCGGCCCGACCGGCCACGAGCGCCGTCGCGATGAACCCGGCGTGCGCGACGGAGGAGTACGCCAGCATCCGCTTGATGTCGTCCTGGGCGATGGCGTACAGCGTGCCGACGACGATCGACAGGGCGGCGATCACCGACAGGGCGGGGGCCCAGTCGGCGATCTCCGTCTCGAGCGCGACGGCCAGGACCCGGGCCAGCGCGGCGAACCCGGCCACCTTCGCTCCGGCGTTCAGGAACCCCGTGACACCGCTGGGAGACCCCTGGTAGACGTCCGGCGCCCATGCGTGGAAGGGAGCGGCGCCGACCTTGAAGGCGAGCCCCACGAGGAGCAGCGCCGTCCCGGCGAGCAGGATGCCGGGCCGGGTGAGGATGACCGAGCCGAGGAAGTCCGCGATCCCGCCGCGTCCGTAGATCGAGACCGAGCCGGTGGCGGCGAAGACGAGGGCGACGCCGTACAGGAACACTGCCGACGCGAAGGCGCCGAGGAGGAAGTACTTCAGCGCCGCCTCGTCGGCGTCCTCCCGCTCGCGGGTGAAGCCGGCGAGGATGTACAGGCTGATCGAGAAGACCTCGAGCCCGATGAACAGCATGATGAGGTTGCCGGACGCGGCCATGAGATGGGCTCCGGCGGCGGCGATCATCACCAGCGACACGAACTCGGCGCCGCGACGGCCGAACGAGGTCACCAGCTCCCACCCGCCGAGAAGGGCGAGCGCGGCGAGCGGGAAGACGATCATCCCGGCGAGTGCCCCGAAGCCGTCCATGACGATCATGTCCGAATAGAAGGTCCGGGCATCCTCGGCGCGGTAGGCGACGAACTGCCAGATCGACATCGCCGTGGCGGCGGCGAGGCCCAGGGTGGCGAAGACGGCCCAGGCGCGGGAGCCGAGCTTCGTGTTCACCTCGACGAGCAGCAGCAGGACGACCCCGGCCGTGAGCGCGACCTCGGGGGCGACGGCGAGGAAGTCGAGCGAGTCGGGCGTCATTCGCCCCCCTCCGCGAGATCGGCTTCGACGGCGTACTCGGGCGCCTCGTAGTCGGTGGCCAGCTCGATCCGGTCGATGATGCCCTGGACCGAGGGCTCGATCCGCTCGAGCGCCGGCTGCGGGTAGACGCCGAGGAACACGACCAGGGCGATCATCGGCACGAGGATCGCGACCTCACGGAACCCGATGTCGCGCAGGCCCTCGTTCTCCTCGACCGTGACGGGGCCGGTGAACATGCGCTGATACGCCCACAGCAGATAGATGGCGGCGAGGATCACGCCGGAGGCACCGATGACGGCATACACCGGCAGCGTGAGATACGAGCCGATGAGCACGAGGAACTCCCCGACGAAGCCGTTCAGGCCCGGGAGGCCGATCGAGGCGAACGCGGTGAAGAGGAAGATGCCGGCGAAGATCGGCATGACCCGGGCGAGGCCGCCGAACTCGCTGATCTCACGGGTGTGGCGGCGCTCGTAGATCATGCCGACCAGGAGGAAGAGCATCCCGGTCGTCAGCCCGTGGTTCACCATCTGGATGACCCCGCCCTGGAGGCCCTGCGTCGTGAGGGCGAAGATGCCGAGCACGACGAAGCCGAGGTGGCTGACCGACGAGTAGGCCACCAGGCGCTTCACGTCGGACTGGACGATCGCCACCACGGCCCCGTAGACGATGCCGATCACCGACAGGACGGCGAGCACCGGGACGAGGTCGACCGTGGCCTCCGGGAACAGGGTCAGGTTGAACCGGATGAGCCCGTAGGCGCCCAGCTTCAGGAGGACGCCGGCCAGGATCACCGAGCCGGCGGTCGGCGCCTCGACATGGGCGTCGGGCAGCCAGGTGTGGAACGGGAACAGCGGCACCTTGATGCCGAACGACAACGCGAACCCGGCGAACAGCCAGAACTGCGCCGTGCGGCCGATGTCGAGCGTGAGCAACTCGGTGAAGTCTAACGTGGGGCCGCCGAGCTGGCCACCGGCGAGGAAGGCGAGCCACAGGATGCCGGCGAACATGAGGGCCGATCCGAGCGCCGTGTACAGGAAGAACTTCACCGCCGCGTAGATCCGGCGCTTGCCGCCCCAGATCCCGATGATGAGGTACATCGGGACGAGCATCGCCTCCCAGAAGACGAAGAAGACGAGCAGGTCGAGGGCCACGAAGACGCCGATGATCCCGGCCTCGAGGAACAGCATGGAGGCGGCGTAGCCCCGCACCCGGTCGGTGATCGCGGTGGACGCGAGCAGCGAGATGGGGAAGAGGAAGGCGGTCAGCGCGACGAGGAACAGTGAGATCCCGTCGACCCCGAGATGCCAGCCGACCCCCCAGGGCTCGTACCAGACGGTCTTCTCCACGAACTGGAACCCGGCCTCGCCCTTCTCGAACTCGTAGAGGAGCCACCCCGCGGCGCCCAGCGGCAGCAGGCTGAGCAGCGTCGCCACCGGCAGGACGAGCTCGCTGCGCCGCTTGGGCAGCAGGAGGACTGCGATGCCGGACCCGACGGGCAGCAGGACCAGGACGGTCAGGACGGGGAACGCGAGGTCGTGCATCAGAACGCGCCCCGCGTGAGGAACCAGGCGAGGAGGCCCACGGTTCCGATCGTGATCCACAGCGCCGAGGAGCGCACGAACCCGGTCTGGAGCGGCCGCAGGAGGGCGCCCGCCCGCTGGATCAGCCAGCCGACGCCGTTCACGCCGCCGTCGACGATGCGGCGGTCACCCTCTGCCGACAGCTCGGCCACCCGGCCGCCGCCGCCGACGAAGACCTTCGCGTACAGGTCGTCGACGTGGTAGCCGCGCTCGAGCAGGCGGACGACCGCGCCCTCCTCCGCCGGGAGGCCCCGGGTGTAGCGGAGAGCGGCCACGATGCCGACGCCCGCGACGGCCACGGAGACGAGCGCCAGAACCAAGGCCGTCCCGCCCTCGGGCGGGTGGGCGAGCTGCACCAGCTCGAAGGCCGGCTCGAGGAAGTGCTCGAGACCGAGCCTCCAGGGCGTGTTCACGAGCCCGCCCACGACCGAGGCGCCGGCGAGCACGACGAGCGGGAGCGTCATCACGGCGGGCGACTCGTGCGGGTGCACGCCCTCCTCCCACCGGGGCTTCCCGAGGAAGGTCATGAAGATCAGTCGGCTCATGTAGAAGGCGGTGAGCAGGGCGGTGACGAGACCGACGACCCACAGGGCCACCCAGAGGCCGCCCCGCTCGAACACCGTCGCAAGGATCTCGTCCTTCGACCAGAACCCGGCGAACGGCGGGATGCCCGAGATGGCCAGCCAGGCGATGAACATCGTGAGGGCCGTGATCGGCATCTTCGATCGCAGCCCGCCCATCTTGCGCATGTCCTGTTCCTCGTGCATGGCGTGGATCACCGAGCCGGCGCCGAGGAAGAGCAGGGCCTTGAAGAAGGCGTGGGTCATGAGATGGAAGATGCCGGCGACGTACGCGGCTGCGCCCACCGCGAGGAACATGTAGCCGAGCTGGCTGATGGTGGAGTACGCCAGCACCCGCTTGATGTCGTTCTGGAAGATGGCGATCGTCGCGGCGAACAGCGCGGTCACGGCGCCGACCGTGGCGACGACGCCGGCCGAGACGGGGGCGAGCTCGAAGAGGGCACCCGCCCGGGCGACCATGTAGACCCCGGCGGTCACCATCGTCGCGGCGTGGATGAGCGCCGAGACCGGGGTCGGGCCCTCCATGGCGTCGGGCAGCCACACGTAGAGGGGCAGCTGTGCCGACTTCCCGGCCGCGCCGACGAGCAACAGGAGCGTGATGGCGGTCGCCATCTCGGTCGACAGCACGCCCTCGGCGGTCTCGAACACGGCGTCGAAGCCGAAGGTGCCGAACTCGGCGAAGATCAGCATGAGGGCGACCATGAAGCCGACGTCGCCGACACGGTTCGTCACGAAGGCCTTCTTGCCCGCGGCCGCCGCCGTCTCCCGCTCGAACCAGAACGAGATGAGCAGGTAGGAGGAGAGGCCCACGAGCTCCCACCCGACGAAGAGGATGGCGAAATTGTCGGCGAGCACCAGCGTGAGCATCGAGAAGATGAACAGGTTGAGATACGCGAAGAACCGCGGGTACCGCTCGTCGCCGTGCATGTAGCCGATCGAGTACAGGTGGATGAGCGATCCGACGCCCGTCACGACGAGGGTCATCACCACCGAGAGGGAGTCCCACCGGAAGGCGGCGTCGACGCCGAGCGGCGGCAACCACGAGAACCAGTGCACGACCTCGGCGTGGTGCGCGTCTCCGGTGATGAAGTCCACGCCGGCGACCAGGGCCATGGCGAACGACGCGCCGACGATCGCGGTCGCCAGCACGCCGGACCCGGGCTCGCCGATGCGCTTGCCGACCAGCAGGAGCACCACGGCCCCGGCGAGCGGGCCCAGCAACAGGAGCGAGACGAGGAACTCGACGGTGTCGGCGCTCATCCCCGCAACCCCGCCAACTCGTCGACCGACGCCGTCCGGCGCCGCCGGAAGACCGCCACGATGATGGCGAGGCCGACGACGACCTCGGCGGCGGCGACAACCATCACGAAGAACACGGACACCTGACCGTCGAGCACGCCGATCTCGCGACCAGCCGAGACGAAGGTCAGGTTCACCGCGTTGAGCATCAGCTCGACCGACATGAACATCACGAGCGCGTTGCGCCGCAGGAGGATCCCGGACGCTCCGATCACGAAGAGGATCGAGGCGATTGCCATGTACCAGCCGGGCGTGACGATCATGCGTCCTCCTCCCCGCCCCGGAAGTGGGCGAGGCCGATCGCGCCGGCCGCGGCGACGATGAGCAGCAGCGCCGTGATCTCGAAAGGCAGGACCCAGCGGGTGAACAGTTGCTCGCCGATGGCCTCCACGGTTCCCTGAGGGTCGTCGGGCCCCGCGGAAGGGCCGGTCACCCACGCCCGGGCGCCTGCCGCCACGACGCCGGCGGCAAGGCCGAGGAGCAGCAGGAGGCCGAGCGGCCGCTGGAACGGGATCGACTCGGTGCGGTCCTCGGCCCGGTCGACGCCGATCAGCATGATCACGAAGAGGAAGAGGGTCATCACCGCTCCGGCGTAGATGATCACCTGGATCACCGCGACGAAGTGCGCCGAGTTCGAGACGTAGAACACGGCGATCGAGAACATCGTGAGCATGAGCCCGAGTGCCGAGTACACCGGGTTCCGGGAAGCCACCATCGTGAGCGCGCCGGCGATGGCGGCGGCCCCGAACACGAAGAACAGGACGGTCTCGACCATCACTCCTCGTCTCCGTCCTCGCCGCCGTCGGACTGGCCCCGCTCGGCCGGGCGGAGGCCGACGCCCTTCGTCGGCGTCCAGCCCTCGACCCCTTCGTAGGCGGCACGCCCGGCCGATGAGGTCGCCCTCATCCAACCGTCGGCGATCTTGAGCTCGTCGAGGTCGATGAGCGGATTCGCCTCATGGATGTGCGGCACGCTCCCGTCGGGATTCATGAGCAGCGTCTCCCGCGTGTGGATCGCCTCCTCGCGCGACGTCACCGACATCTCGAAGAGGTGCGTCATCGTGATGGCCTCCGTGGGGCAGGCCTCGACGCAGAGCCCGCAGAAGACGCACCGGAGCATGTTGATCTCGTAGACGAAGCCGTACCGCTCCCCCGGGCTGACCGGAGCGTCGGCCGGGTTCTCCTTGCCGCGGACGTAGATGCAGCGAGCGGGACACACGCCGGCGCACAGCTCGCAGCCGATGCACTTCTCCATGCCGTCGGGATACCGGTTCAGGACATGGCGGCCGTGGAAGCGCTGGGGCTTCTCGCGCTTGTCCTTGGGGTACTCGGTCGTGACCTTCTTGCGGAACATCTGCCGGAAGGTGACGGCGAAGCCGGCCAGCGGCTTGAACAGCCCGCCCGATCCCTGCTTGCCCACTTCGTCTCCGTTCTCAGCCATGTCCTACCCCCACGGTGCCCCGAAGCTGCGCCAGGCCGTCACGATCGTGAAGAGCACCAGCCAGGCGATGGACACCGGGATGAGCCGCTTCCACCCGAACTGCATGAGCTGGTCGTACCGCATGCGCGGCAACGTCGCGCGCAGCCACACGTAGACGAACAGCAGGGCGTACGTCTTGAGGAGGAACCAGAAGATCGGCATCAGCCAGGCGATCCCGGCCGGGAGCCCGAAGTCCGGGCCGAGCCATCCGCCGAAGAACAGCGTGACGGCGATCGCCGCCATGTTGAACATGTTCACGTACTCGGCCAGGAAGAAGAGGGCGAAGCGGATGCCGCTGTACTCGGTGTGGAACCCGCCGACGATCTCCTGCTCCGCCTCGACGAGGTCGAACGGGGCCCGGTTGGTCTCGGCGACGGCCGCGATCCAGAAGATGACGAACGACGGGGCGAGCCAGAAGAAGAAGTACGCCGGGACGGGCCCGCGGAAGGCGCCCTCCTGAAGCCCCACGATGGTGGAGAACGAGAGCGTGCCGACGCCGATCGAGACGTCGTCCACGATGCGGGTCGAGGCGAAGAGGATCACCGGGACGAGGGACAGGCCCATGGCGGCCTCGTACGAGATCGCCTGGGCGGTGGCCCGCACGCCGCCGAGCAGCGGGTACTTCGAACCCGACGACCATCCGGCGAGCACGATCGCGTAGACGGCCATCGACGACATGGCCAGCACGAACAGCATCGCCACGTTGAGGTCCGCAGCCTGCAGGCTCACGGTGATCGGAGGCCCGTCGCCGGTCAGGGTGAAGGGACGGCCGATCGGGATCACCGTGAAGATGAGGAGCGCGGGAACCATCGCCAGCACCGGGGCGAGGAGGTAGACACCCAGCTCGACCTTGCGTGGCGTGACCTGCTCCTTGAAGAACAGCTTGATCCCGTCGGCGAGGGTCTGGAGGACCCCGAAGGGGCCGGCGCGGCGAGGGCCGTAGCGGTTCTGCATCCACGCCACGACCTTGCGCTCGAACCACACCAGCAGGAGCGTGTTCACCAGCAGCAGCGCGAACACGATCACGACCTTGACGGCCGCCCCCCAGAACACGCCTCCCCAGAGGCTGCCCGAGAACAGGTCGTAGAGGAAGCCGCTCACGACATCGCCTCCAGGCGCACCTCGAGGCCGGTGCCGATCGACACGCCGAGGTTGAACGGCAGGTAGACGGTGCCCCGCGCCAGCGAGTCGTCGAGACGCACGGTGAGCTCGGCCTCGCCCCCGGACCCCGAGATGCGCACCGGGGAGTCCGTCCCGACGCCGTACCGCCGGGCATCGTCGGGATGGAGGTGCACGGCCGGCTCCGGCGACAGCTTCGCCAGCGAGGGCCCCCGCCGGACCGCCGTCCCGTGGTCGTAGAGGGTCCTGGCCAGGTGGAGTGTCAGATCCGCGGACGCCGCCGGGATGTCACGGGCCACCGGCACGAAACCGAGCGGCTGGGAGCCCTCGGGCCCCGGGACCACGATCCCGTCGCGTCCGTCGCCCCAGTCCAGGAGGTCCCAGGTGACACCTCGATAGGCGGGAGCGACCGCGGCGATCTCCTTGGCGACCGCCTCGGCGGATGTGGCGCCGATGGACCCGCCGAGCCGCCGGGCGAGGTCCTCGAGGATCTCGACGGCCTCACGGGCCTGGCCCGGTCCGGGGAGGAGCCGGTTGACCTTCTGCACCCGGCCTTCGATGTTCGTCACGGTGCCCTCGACCTCGGCGAACCCGAGGGCGGGGAACACGACGTCCGCTTGCTCTGCCGAGGCCGTGAGGAAGAGGTCGATGGCGATGACGACCGAGGCCCGCTGCATCGCGGCGGCAGCCCGGGCCGTGTCCGGAGCGTCCTGCATGGGGTCGGCGCCGAGCAGCAGCAGCCCGTCGATGAGGCCCGCGGCGAGCCCTTCGATGATGCCGCCGGCGCCTCGTCCCGAGCCGCCGGCGACGGACCCCCACTGCTCGGCGAGCGACGCCCGGGCCGCGTCGTCGAAGGCCGACGCCCGGCCGGGCAGCAGTGACGGGCTCAGGCCCATGTCGAGCGCGCCGTACACGTTCGAGCGGCGAACGGCCGGCATGAGCCGGGCATCGGGGAGCTCTCGGACGAACGCGGCGACGGACTCGGCGAGCGCCGACGGCTCCGCCAGGCCCGTACGGCCGACGATCGCGACGACCGGCCCCTCGGCGAGGGCGGCGCGCGCGGCGGCCAGCTCGCCGTCGCCGGCCGACAACCGTCGCAGGGCACCCGATCCATCACCGGCGCGGTACCGGACGACGTGGGTGGCGACGTCGTCGAGACCGGTGGCCCGGGGATTGACGACGATGAGGGTGGCCCCGAGCTCGGCCGCCGCGCGACGTACCCGCAGGTACAGGACGGGGAGCTCCTCTTTGAGGTCGGGCCCCCAGACGAGCACGGTGGAGGCCCGCTCGAGGTCGTCGATGGTCGCCCGGGGCTCGACACCGGCGAGGAATTGCGGGTCGAGGCCGTCGTCGAGTTGGGCGTCGAGGTGCGGCGTGCCGATGCGGGAACGCAGGAGCTTGCCGAAGGCGTACGCCGCCTCGTTCGTCGAGCGGGCCCCGCCCAGCCCGGCGACGGCGTCGGCGCCCTTCTGATCGATGACCACGGCGAGGCGACCGGCCGCGGCGTCGAGCGCCTCGGCCCACGTCGCCTCGTGCAGGCCGCCGTCGGCGCCGCGGACGAGCGGCATCTGCAGCCGCTCCGACGAGTTCAGGTATTCGAAGCCGAACCGCCCCTTGTCGCAGAGCCAGCCCTGGTTCGTCGGTTCGCTGTCGACGCCGAGGAAGCGGAGCACCTGGTTCTGGGATGCCTGGACGGAGATGCGGCACCCGACCGAGCAGTGCGGGCACGTGCTCTCCACGGCCTCGAGGTCCCACGGGCGGGCCCGGAACCGGTAGGCCGTGGCGGTCAGCGCCCCGACCGGGCAGATCTGCACGGTGTTGCCCGAGAAGTAGGAGGAGAAGGGCTCGCCGGGGAAGGTGAGCACCTGCGTGCCGTTGCCCCGGTCCTTGAACTCGATGAGGGGATCCCCCGAGATCTCCTCGCAGAACCGGGTGCAGCGGGCGCACAGGATGCATCGCTCCCGGTCGAGCATGACGAGGTCGCTGATCGGGATGGGCTTCTCGAAATGGCGCTTCTCCTCGACGAACCGGCTCTCGCCGGGGCCATACGACATCGTCTGGTCCTGGAGCGGGCATTCGCCACCGCGGTCGCACACCGGGCAGTCGAGCGGGTGGTTGATGAGGAGGAACTCGAGGACCCCCTCCTGCGCCTTCTTGACGACGTCCGACTCGGTGTGGACCACCATGCCGTCGTTGACGGGCATCGTGCACGAGGTGGTGAGCATTCGCCCCCGCGGGCCCTCGACCTCGACGAGGCACATCCGGCACATGCCGACCGGCTTCATCCGCGGGTGCCAGCAGAACCGCGGGACGTACGTCCCCGTGTCCTGGGCGGCCTTGATGAGCAGCTCGCCCGCCGGGACCTCGTGTTCCCGCCCGTCGATGGTGATGGTGACCCGCTCAGACACCGGCGCTCACCCCCGGGATCATCGCTTCCACCTCGTCGCGGAACCGGCGCAGGATCGACGTGATCGGCGACACGGCGGACGGGCCGAGCGGGCAGATCGTGGTCATCGCCGGCGGCCAGCGGAGGCCCGGACTGATGTTGTCGGAGATGTCGAGGAGCAGGTCGAGGTCCATCGCCCTGCCCTGGCCGGAGAGGATCCGCTCCAGCACCCGCTGCATCCACGAGGTCCCCTCGCGGCACGGCGTGCACTGCCCGCAGGACTCGTGGGCGAAGAACTTCACGACGCTGAGCGCCGCCTTCACGACGTTCGTGGTCTCGTCCATGACCACCACGGCGCCCGACCCGAGCATCGTGTCGAGCCGCCCGGCGTCGTCGATGGTGATCGGCTCGTCGAGGTGCTCGGGGAACAGCCACGGCGCCGAGGCGCCGCCGGGGATCCACGTCTTGATCTCGCGATCGCCGCGGATGCCGCCGCCGTGGCCGTAGATGAAGTCACGCCAGGTGAGACCCATCTCGATCTCGTAGTTGCCCGGCCGCTTCACGTGGCCCGACAGGGAGAACAGCCGAGTTCCCTTCGACCCTTCGGGCCCGATGGCGTCGTAGGCGGCGCCGCCGTTGAGGATCATCCACGGGACGTTGCTCAGCGTCTCGACGTTGTTGACGATCGTCGGCTTGGCGTACAACCCCTCGACGGCCGGGAACGGCGGCTTGATCCGGGGCTCGCCGCGTCGTCCCTCGAGGCTGTTGAGCAGCGCCGTCTCCTCGCCGCAGATGTAGGCGCCGCCGCCGAGGTGGACGGTGACGTCGAGGTCGAAGCCGGTTCCCAGGATGTCGCGGCCGAGCAGCCCCGCCTCGTACGCCTCATCGACGGCTCGCTGCACCCGGCGCGCCGGGCGGGGATACTCGCCGCGGATGTAGACGAAGGCGTGATGCACGTTCAGGGCGTAGGCCGAGATGATGATGCCCTCGACCATCTGATGCGGGTCCCGCTCGAGGAGCTGACGGTCCTTGAAGGTGCCCGGCTCGGACTCGTCGCCGTTGACCACGAGATACCGGGGCTCGGAGGCCGCCAGGAAACCCCACTTGACGCCGGTCGGGAACCCGGCACCGCCGCGGCCGCGGATGTTGGAGGCCTTCACCTCCTCGTGGACCTGCTCGGGCGTCATCTCGAGGAGCGCCTTGCGCAGCGCCGTGTATCCGCCCGTCTCGCGATAGCGGGCCATCGTGTGGCTGTCGGCCCGGTGGGCCTCCATCCGGCCGGTGAGGATCGTCATCGGATCTCCTCCGCCGTGCCGTACGGGCCGAAGGCCGGGACGGGGCCCACGGCGCCCTCCCGCTCGACCGGGCCCCAGTCGAAGGACCGCTGGCCGCCGAAGAGCTCCTGCATCTCGTCGCCGAGCACCACCCGGGGCCGGCCGTCGAGCAGCCACCGGCACAGCTTGCGGCCGTTCTCGGGGGTGACGCCCTCCACGAGCTCGTAGTTCACCTGCACCGCCGGGGCACCGCCACACGCGCCGATGCACTCGACGTGCTCGACGCTCACGAGACCGTCGGCGCGGGTCTCCCCGTCGCGGACGCCGGTCTCGTCCTCGATCGCGGCGAGCACGTCCTCTCCGCCGAGCAACATGCACGAGATCGAGGTGCACACCGAGACGAGGTAGGTGCCGACCTCGTCGCGCTTGTACATCGTGTAGAAGCTGGCGACCGATTGGACCTGCGCCGGCGTGAGGTCGACCAGGTCGGCGACCTGGCGCATCCCGTCGTCGGTGAGGCGGCCCTCGAGATGTTGCGCCAGATAGAGCAACGGCATGACCGCCGATCGCTTCTCCGGATATCGGGCGATGATCGCGTGCGCCCGTTCCATCGTCTCGGGAGGCCACCGGCTCATCGGTCGACGTCCCCGAGCACGGGATCGACGGATGCCAGTGTCGCGACGGTGTCGGCGATGAGCTGGCCGGTCATCATGGCCGGAAGGGCCTGCACGTTGGCGAACGACGGGCCTCGCACGTGGACCCGCCACGGCTTGGGGCCGCCCGGCGACACCATGTACACGCCGAGCTCGCCCCGGGGCGACTCGACGGCCCGGTACACCTCGCCCTCGGGCACGAGAAAGCCCTCGGTGAAGATCTTGAAGTGGTGGATGAGGGCCTCCATCGACTGGTCGATGCGGGCCCGCGGCGGCGGGGTGACCTTGCGATCGTCGCTCCGGTAGTCGCCCGGGGGCATCGCCTCCATCACCTGGCGGACGATCCCGAGCGACTGGCGGGTCTCCTCCAGCCGCAGGAGGTAGCGGTCGTACACGTCGCCGTGCTTGCCGACGGGGACGTCGAACTCGAACCGATCGATGCCGCAGTAGGGGAAGGCCTTGCGCAGGTCCCATCCGACGCCGGCCGCCCGGAGCAGCGGTCCCGTGACGCCGAAGGCGAAGCACTCCTCGGGAGTGATCACACCGACACCCTGGGTGCGATCGATCCATATCGGGTTCTCGGTGAGCAGGGTCTCGTAGTCCTCGAGGCCCTTGGGGATCTCGGTGAGGATTCGCTCGACGTCCTCCTCCCAGCCGTCGGGAAGATCGGCGGCGACGCCGCCGGGGCGGATGTAGTTGTGGTTCATCCGCAGTCCGGTGACCTTCTCGAAGAACGAGAGCACGACCTCGCGCTCGCGCCACCCGTAGATCATCATCGAGAGCGCTCCGACGTCCATGCCCTGCGTGGCCGCCCACAGGAGGTGGCTGGCGACCCGGTTCAACTCCGTCATGAGCACGCGGATGGCGTTCGCCCGAGGCGGCACGTCGATGCCGAGGAGGTCCTCCGTGGCGAGCGAGAAGGCGAGCTCGTTGAAGAACGGTGACAGGTAGTCCATGCGGGTGACGTTCGTGGGCCCCTGGAGGAAGGTCAGGGCCTCGGCGGTCTTCTCCATGCCGGTGTGGAGGTACCCGATGATCGGCTTGACCCGCCGGATCGTCTCCCCGTCGAGCTCCATCTGGAGCCGCAGCACCCCATGGGTGGAGGGGTGTTGGGGACCCATGTTGATGATCTGCGTCTCGTCGCCCGTGGCGGTGTCGGCGCCGACGAAGTCGTCCACCACGACCGTGCCACGCTGCTCGGCGAGCATCGGAGCGTCCTCGTCGTGGAGCATCTCCTGGGCTCCCTCGTCGGTGAACCGGCCGGACTCGGCGGGGGCCTCCGTGCCGCTCAGCCAGAGGTCGTGGACACGGCGGCGCTCCGTCTCCTGCTCCGAGACGAGCTCCGTCGGCGACTCCTGGGACTCCGTCGAGGCGGCCTCGATCTCACCGGTGACGATGTCGGGGGGATTGCTCATCAGGTGACCTTGTTCGAAGCCTTGAACTGGACGGGCACGGAGCCGACGGCGTGGTCCTTGCGGAGCGGATGGCCCTCCCAGTCGTCGGGGAGGAGGATCCGCGTGAGGTCCGGGTGACCGTCGAAGACGATCCCGAAGAGGTCGTACGCCTCGCGCTCGTAGAAGTTCGCTCCCGGGTAGGTGGCCGTGATCGACGCGAGCGTCGGATCGACCCCGGACACGGGCGCGTGCACCGCGAGCCGCCGCGACATCGAGACCGAGACGAGTTGCACGACCACCTCGAACCGTTCGGGCCGGCGTCGCAGATGGTCGACGGCGCAGAGGTCGATGAACATCTCGAAGCCGGCGTCGCGCGCGGCGGCCACCGCCGCGGCGTAGGCGTCGTGTGGCACATGGACCGTGTCGATGCCCGCCGGCGACACGCCGAACGCGGCGCCCGGGGCCGCCCGGCCGATCGACGCAAGCACGGGGTCTTCCGGAAGGGCGGGGACGGCCTCGGCGGCCGCCTCCTCCATGGCTTCCTCGGGAGTGGTGGTCTCGTCGCTCATGCCCTCGCCAGCTCGCCGCTCATGACCTTCTCGTGCAGGGTGAGGATCCCGTGCATCAGCGACTGCGGCCCCGGCGGGCAGCCCGGCACGTAGATGTCGACAGGCACGACCTGATCGACGCCCTGGACGAGGGCGTAGTTGTTGAACATCCCGCCACTCGAGGCGCACGCCCCCATGGAGATGACCCACTTGGGCTCGGGCATCTGGTCGTAGACCTGACGGAGGACCGGGGCCATCTTCTGGGACACCCTGCCGGCGACGATCATCAGATCGGCCTGCCGTGGCGAGGCGCGGAACACCTCCATGCCGAACCGGGCCAGGTCGTTGTGGGCGGCACCCGTCGCCATCATCTCGATGGCGCAGCAGGCGAGGCCGAACGTCGCCGGCCACATCGACCGGGTCCGGGCCCAGTTGACCGCCTTGTTGAGGGTGGCGACGAGGATGTTCGGCGGCGAGGACGGTCGGGCCATCAGGCTGCTTCCTCGAGGTCCGGGGCCACGACCCGGCGCTGGTACCGCGAGCGTCGCTCGACGTTCCAGTCGAGGGCGCCCCGCTTCCAGACGTAGATGAGCGTCTCGACGAGGAGGAAGGTGAAGATCCCCACGGCGGCGACGCCGTACCAGCCGAGCTGCTCGAATCGCGACGCCCAGGCGAAGAGGAACACGATCTCGATGTCGAAGATGACGAACAGCATCGCCACGAGATAGAACTTCACGGGGAAGCGCTGGACCGGTTCCTGCAACGGGACGATGCCGCACTCGTAGGGCTCGAGCTTCTCCGGCGTCGGGTTCCGCGGGGCCATGAGCCGGCCGCCGAGCATGGAGATGACACCGAACCCGACGACCAGGAGGAACATGATCGCGATCGGCAGGTATGCGGTCAGTGACATGCGGCGCGGACCCTCCTCCTGAGGCCCCGAAGGTTAGAGCGGGCGGAGCGCGTCACAAAAAGAGGGCTCGCCATTCCCGCCTAGGGCTCCGGGCCGACCTGGACGATGCGCTCGATGACCCGATACGCAGCCTCTGCGGCACCGCGCTCGTCGGGCCGCAGCAGGTTCGCCATCACCCGGATCGACCACTCCATGATGGTGCGCGATCGGACGCCGACCCTCGTCAGTGCCTTCATCGCCCCCGGCCGGCCGGCGAGCCGCACCCAGGCGCGGGCGGTGCGGTAGTAGAGCTCGTACTCGCCGCGGAGGTCCTCGCGGTACCCGTGGAGCAGCGTCAGGTCGTCGGCGGCGATCGCGGCACCAACGTGGCGGGCCGCGATCCGCCCGGTCTCGTAGGCGTAGGCGATGCCCTCGCCGTTGAAGGGGTTGATGGAGCCCGCGGCGTCGCCCACCATCACCCAGTTCGGGCCGACCACGGGACCGACGGAGAAGGCCATGGGGAGCTTCCCACCGCGGGGCGCCGACAGGGCGTCGTCGGGGCCGATCTGCCAATGGTCGGGCGCCGAGTCGACGAGGGTCTCCATGAGATCGGTGGTGTTCACGTCCTTCCACCGGTGGAACGTCGAGAGCACGCCGACGCCGACATTGATCGTCCCGTCGCCGAGCGGGAACACCCACCCGTACCCCGGGACGGTCGCCCCGGCCTTGTCCCGCAGGTCGAGCTGGGTCTCCATGTACTCGTCGGTGGAGGCGGGACTGGCGAAGTACCCGCGGGCGGCGAGGCCGTAGGGGAACTGCTTCTCCCGGTAGGCCCCCAGCGCCCGTCCGAAGCGGGACAGCGAGCCGTCGGCGACGACGACGACTTTCGGGTGGACGACCTCGGTCTCCCCGCCGTGCGTCAGTGCCACACCGGTCATGCGGCCGTCCTCGACGATCGGCCCGGCTCCGGTGTGGGACCGCACGACCACGCCCTGCTTCTCGGCGAGCTGCGCGACCTGGATGTCGAGATCGGCGCGCCGGATGACGCCACCCCAGTCCGGATGGACGGGGTGGTCGGGCCAGTCGAGCTCGATGCTCAGCTCACCGGAGTACGCCCGAAGCCCCCGCACCCGGTGGAACTCGGGGATGGAGAAGTCGAAGCCCATGTCGAGCAGCTGGGTGATCGATCGCGGGGTGAGCCCGTCGCCGCACGTCTTCTCGCGCGGGTACTCCTTCTTCTCGACGAGCACGACCGAGAAGCCGTCCCGGGCGAGCCAGTGGGCGGCGGCCGATCCCCCGGGACCGCCGCCGACGACGAGAACATCGAGTGCCACGAGCCGAGGGTAGGAGACGGGGGACGGGTATCCGGAGTCGGGGGTCGGGCCTTCAGCCGGCGATGTCGTGAGCGGCCGCGACCGCGGTGTCGATGCCGGCGGCGTCGACACCGAGATGCGTCACCGCCCGAATGCGACCCGCGAAGACGAGCATCCGCACGCCGCGCTCGGCGAACGCCGTCACGGCGGCATCGAGATCGAGGCCCACGGGCGAAGAATCGAAGAACACCATGTTCGTCTCGGGCTGCTCGACGGCGAACCCGGCCTCCGCCAGCCCGTCGGCGAGTCGCCGGGCGTGCTCATGATCATCGGCCAGCCGATCGACGTGGTGATCGAGGGCGTGGAGCCCCGCCGCGGCCAGCACGCCGCTCTGGCGCATGGCGCCGCCGAGCAGGTACTTGAAGCGGTTCGCCTCGGCGAGGAAGTCGGCGGTTCCGGCCAGCACGGCCCCCCCGGGGCAGCCCAGCCCCTTCGACAGGTCGATCCAGATGCCGTCGACCGGTGCCGCCCACCGATCGGCGGGCACTCCGGAGGCGACGACGGCGTTCAGGAGCCGGGCCCCGTCCGTGAACACCGACGACCCGCGCTCACGCGCCTTCGCCACCACCGCCTCGTAGACCTCGATGGGCCACACGGTGCCGCCGGCGAAGTTGTGCGTGTTCTCCATCCAGACGAGCGACGACCGCGGCTGGTACACGTTGCCTCCGACGGGCACCTCGTCGAGCGCCTCCGGCGTGAACCATCCCCGCTCGGCGACGAGGGGCTCGAACATCACGCCTGAGATCGCCGAGGCTCCGCCGCCCTCGAAGCGCATGACGTGGGCCATCGAATCGCAGACCACCGAGTCTCCCGGCCGGGTGAGGGCGCCGACCCCCGCCTTGTTGCACATCGACCCGGTGGCGAACAGGAGGGCTCCGTCGGTCCCGAGGAGCTCGGCGACGCGGTCCTGGAGACGGTTCGTGGAGGGGTCCTCGCCGAGCTGCTCGTCACCGACCTCGGCGGACGCCATCGCCCGGCGCATCCCCTCGGTGGGAAGGGTGTGGGTGTCGCTGAAGAGGTCGACCGTCACCCGCCGAGCGCGGCGGTCTCACCGTCGCCCCCCGTGAGCCCGCAGTCGGCCTCGGCAGTCGCAAGATCCTCGCCGCCGAAGGCCACCCGCTCATACAGGACGACAGAGCGCAGGTCCGTCTCGGTGAGGTTCCCGAACCCGGGCATCAGTGCGCCGCTTCCGCCGACGGGCTTGTTCGTCGCGCCGTACGTCGGCTCCGGCCAGCCGGCGGATCCGAGTCTCACCCAATCGACGTGGGCCTCGCACTGCCCGCTCGGGAACGTCGCCAGGAGCGCGCCACCGGTGAACGCCGGGAAGTTGCCTGCACCGCCGCCGCCCGCACCATGGCACGCAAGGCAGCTCGAGTAGGTCGCCTCGCCGACCGCGAAGAAATCGATGACGTCGAGGCCGTACTCGGACCCATCGCAGTTCACGGCCTCACCCGTGACCGGGTCGACGGCCAGCTTGCCGGCGTCCCCGCAGTTGGGGCCGTTGGGGAGGAAGAGCGCGTACATGATGGCGAAGGCCGGGATGATGACGAACAGGGCGACGAGCCAATTGGGGATGCCGCCGGCGACGACGAGCTCCTCGCGCTCCTCCTCGGGTTCCTCGAGGACGGCCGCAGGCCGTTCCTCGACCTCGCCGGCGTCGCCGACGATCTCGACCTGCGGTCCGGCGGGCTCGGCCGGAGCCGTCTCGGCCGGGGCCCCGGCCGCCGGAGCAGCCGCTGCGGGCGCCTCACCGCCGCCGGTCGCGACGATCTCTCCGCCACCCGCCCAGGCGCGCAGGACGTCCTCGACGCTCGCACCCTCGACCTGGGCCCGGGCGCGGGCAGACCGCTCGACCATTTCGGCCGGGGCGTTCAACGCGGCCGCTGCTGCGGCGAGAAGCTCCTGCATGGCGCTGCGTCTACCTCTTCCCTATTCCAGACCGGTCACGTAGGCGGCGAGGGCACGGATGTCCTCGTCGGACAGATAGTCGTACGACGGCATCGTCGACCAGGGGCGCCGGACGGCGTCGACCCCGTCGCCGGGCGGATCCCGCGGATCGAGCAGATGCGCCCGAACGAGGCGCCGGCTGTTGGTCGGCTGGCGACTGCCGGCGTGGGTCAGATCGGGGCCGATCCGTTCGAGGCCGATCACGTCGGCGTCGTCGTAGTAGTAGTCCCCGGGCACCGAGACCGGTCCGAGACCGACATCGGTGACGATGGCGCGGACCTGCTGGGTGTGGCAGTACCAGCAGCCCTCCGACACGTAGAGCTCGTAGCCCCGCACGTTTTCCGCGTCCACCCGGTTCCGGGATGCGCTCTGCTCGGCGAGGATCGAGGGCTCGTTTCGCTGCGGCGAGGCTCCGCCGGCGTCGAACATCGGCGTCACGACGACGGCCAGGCCGGCCACGATGGTGAGGGCGAAGACGCCCTGCACGATCGACGAGAGGCCCTGCACCGGGGCGTCGGAGATGTCGTCGAGCGGACCCTCCTTCTCTCCCGGCGCGCCCGCGACGTTCGCGATGACCCCGGCGAAGAACGGAAGGACCGAGGCGAAGAAGATCGCCAGGCCGACGAGCTGGACGACGTTGAGGCCCTCGATGGGCGCCGTCGAGTTCACGAAGCCCTGTCCGGCGTTCTCATACCCCTGCGAGTTGACCCCGCCGACCCACGTGTAGCCCACCTGGAGACCGGCCATGAATCGGCTGACGACGGCGATGCCGATCCCGAGCCCGGCCAGCACCACGTGGAGCCCGGCGAAGTTGCGGCGCCAGTACCCGCCGACACCCAGCAGGTGATAGGCGGCGGCGAAGGCCATGAGCGAGAACGCGCCGAGGATCGTGAGCTGCTCGAACCCGGTCTCCCATGCCGTGAGGTGGATGACGGCGCTCGCGCCGCGGAAGCTCTGGACGAGCATCAGCACGGGAACGAGCGTCAGGGCGACCATCCCCGCGAAGAAGAAGGTGAGCGGCACGGATCGGCGCACCGTCTGGAAGCGTCCGCGCAAGGCGTAGGCCATGTCGGCGACGACCACCACGATCGCGACGATCAGCCCGGCGGAGAAGACGACCGGAACGGTCTCGAGCCAGTCGTTCGTCGGGCCGTACTGGAGGTAGCGGGGGGCCGTCCACACCCAGAGGGCGGCGACCGACCAGAACCCCAGCACACCGAGGCTCGGATGGAGCTCACCCGCGTACCGGGCGATGAGGAAGTAGCCGATGCCGATGCCGGCGGCCGCCGGGGCGACGCCGGCGAGGATCGACACGGCGAACCAGTTCTGGGTGGTCTCGCCGATGCCACTGAAGATCGGCAGCATGCCGGCGACGTAGCCGATGACGTACCACCAGAGGGCACCCACCAGGTACCACGCGGCCGTCGGGAGCCGATCCTTCCGGGCGGCCGCCGTCCTCGTTGCGACGACGGCGGCGACGAGGAAACCGACGGCGACGATGACGTCCGACCAGAGCGGCAGTTCGAGATAGCGACCGCCGGCACCCTGCCCGCCGACGGACACGGCCACCGCGCCGGCGCCGATGCCGCCGGCGATCACCAGGAGGTTGAGCAGTGCGATGCCGCTCATGGCCAGCGGCGCTCCGACGAGGCGCGGCACCATGTAGTAGGCGGCGGCGACGGCCATGAGGCCCAGCCACCCGTAGAGGAGCGCGGCGTACGAGACGGGGAGCAGCCGGCCGTAGCTCAGCGGACCGGAGCCGGAGAGGAAGCCCGGCTCCACGAGCTTCGCCGCAACCGCCAGGTAGACCAGCGCGCCGATCACGAAGAACAGCGTGGCGGCCACCGCATGGGCACGGGCGACGCTGTCGGGACCGGTGTCGGCGGGAGTGCTCGGAGCGCTCGACGCGTCCGGCTCGGCCACCGTGTCTGCGGCGGTCACGTGCGCAG
This sequence comes from Acidimicrobiia bacterium, assembly GCA_035458965.1. Classification (GTDB taxonomy): domain Bacteria; phylum Actinomycetota; class Acidimicrobiia; order Spongiisociales; family UBA11373; genus DATHYU01. The sequence continues at coordinate 21,042 of DATHYU010000196.1, forward strand.
TTCCTCCTGGGTCGGCTCGCCTGCGGGCGGAACGATAGCGCCCACCGTCCTCGCCTTCGACATCGGGCGGCAATTGTGGAGCGCGGGCACCCGTGGGTCAAAAAAGAGGTCGGCGGCCGGCAGCCGACGGCGCCCCATCAGTCGATCATGTTGGAGACGAAGTGCGTCAGCAGCCAACGGTCGCCGCGCCTGCCGAACACGGCGAGGAAGTTGTACCGGTGACCCCTCGTCTCCCCCTCCCCGGTCTGGAAGGAGTCCGACGCGATCCCGCGCTGGACGGCGAGCACCGAGTCCGACACGGTCTGGGCCCGATCGAAGGCGATCTCGTAACTCTCAGGCGGTGTCCACCATGCATCGATCAGCGCATGCAGGGTCTCGAGCGGTTGCTCCGAGGGAGACATGAACACGAGATCCTCGGCGCACATGGGCGCCACCTCGCCGAAGTCGCCCGTGGATTCCGCCCGGGCGAACGCCTCCCAGAACCGTCCCAGGAAGTCATCGAGGTCTGCCTGCGGGCTCGTGGGGTTCATGGGTCGGGAAGGTAGCGCCGGGGCGGCGAGCTGGTCGGGCAAACAGGTATTGCCAGGGCCCTCCGCCCCTGATTTCCCCGTTCGGCCTCGGCGCGTACAATGCGCCACCACGCTCGGCCGAGGGAGCAGACACGTGACGGAACAGCAGCGGGCTCGCATCGGGGTGATCGGCGTCGGCGCCGGCCTCGGGCTCCTCGCCTTCGGTGTTCTCATGGCCCATTTCACCGGGCTCGCGGCCACCAACTCC
>DATHYU010000197.1:0-2569 GCA_035458965.1 Acidimicrobiia bacterium
GGGGTCGCCGTACACGAACTCCGAGTCGGCGGGCCCCGAACTCAGGTCGTTTCGCAGGTAGACCTGCGCCGTGCTCTCGCGGAACAGGCCTATCGAATCCACACCGTCACCGTCGAAGTCGCCCACGAAGGGGATGTCGCCGGGGTTGCCGTAGGTGAAGAAGTAGTCGGCGGTGCCGAGGCCGCCACCGTCGTCGCCCAGTCGATCGATGATGTAGACCCGCGCCTCGCTGCGGCGGTAGAGCGACAGGGTGTCGCATCCGTCACCGTCGAAGTCACCGACCAGCGGGATGTCGTCGGGATTGCCGAAGAAGAACTCGATGTCGGCGATGCCCTCGGTGTTCGAGTTGCGGAGATAGGCGAACCCGTCGGACTGCCGGTAGAGCCCCGGTGTGGTGGTCCCGTCGCAATCCCAGTCCCCGGCGAAGGGGATGTCACCGGGGTTCCCGTAGTAGAAGACCTCCGAGGCGCCTGCGGCGTTGACGGTGCCGTACCGATGCCACCGGCCGAACTCGTCCACGAAGGTGACCGCGTCGCAGGTGAGGCCGATCGGGCAGGGGTCCTGGGGGGCCGCAGCCCGGGAGGTCGGGGCCTCGGCGGGGGCATCCTCCGCGGCCGACGCCAACGCGTTCGAGACCACCACGAAGGCGACGACGCCGCCGATCAGGACGGCGAGTCGGGCGACAGCCCGCAACGAGGTCGGTGAGAGGGGCACGGTCCGCCAGCGTAGGCGAGACGCTCGATTGTGCCAGTCGGCAGGTGCCGTGGTCGCACCGCGTCGGTAGGCTCGGAGTGGAGAGTGGACCATGGGTACGGGTACACGGCGGACCGCCGTGGCAGTGCTGGTTGCGTCCCTGCTGGTCGGGTCCCTGCTGGTTGGATCCGCGGGGACGGTGGGGGCCGGTTCACCGGGCGCGACTCCGGTCCTCGTCGATCCCTCGCAGGGTCGTTGGTACACCCATGGGCCCGCCGGCGACCTCCGCGCCATGTTCTACGGCAACCCGGGCGACATCCCCTTCGTCGGCGACTGGGATTGCGACGGTGTCGACAGCCCGGGGATGTACCGGGCCGCCGACGGCTACGTCTACCTCCGGAACTCGAACACCGAGGGCGTCGCCGACATCCGCTTCTACTTCGGCAACCCTGGCGACACGCCGCTCGTCGGTGATTTCGACGGTGACGGATGCGACACCGTGTCGGTCTTCCGGGCATCGGAGGGACGGGTCTACATCATCGATCGCCTGGGGTCGGGCGACGCCGGGCTCGGTGTCGCCGACATGGACTATCCCTTCGGCCGCCCGGGCGACCATCCCGTCGCCGGTGACTGGGACGGCGATGGCGTGGACGCGGTCGGGGCCTACCGCCCGTCGACCGGTCAGTTCGTGCTCGAGAAGACCCTCGGCGGCAGCACCACGACCATCACCTTCGGCAATCCGGGCGATCGCGGGCTCGTGGCCGATTGGGACGGCGACGGCGTCGACGGTCTGGGGGTGTACCGGCCGAGCACCCGTCAATTCCACACGCGGACCGACGAGGGGGCGGAGGGGACGATGCCGAGCTTCGGGGAGCCCGGGTGGCTGCCTGTCGCCGGCTCCATCGATGTGGGCGGCATCCCGGCCGGGGACCCGTTCTGGTCGCTCTCCGACGGTTTCGCCGGGTCGGACGTCGAAGCCGTGCAGCATGGCCTCACCGAGGCGAAGTTCTATCGCGGCCCCGTCGACGGCGTGTGGAACCGGGATCTCGAATCGGCCGTGGTCGCCTTCCACAAGTTCCACGGTGTGACGCGCACCGCCGTCTGGGAGCCCGGTGACTGGGAGCGAATGGACACACCGATCACGGGTCTCGGGGTCCCCGCCCGACCCGCCGAGCCGAAGCGTCTCGAGGCCGACCTCACCCGCCAGCTGCTGTTCTTCTTCGACGGCGGTGAGCTGAAGGGGATCTTCCCGATCTCCTCGGGTGGGGGCTACACGTACTGGAGCGTGCGCAACCAGGTCCATGTGCGGGCGGGCACGCCCCGCGGCGACTTCCCGCTGTTGTGGTTCGCCTCCGGGTGGCGGGTGGACTCGACCACGGGGTGGTGGCTCTACAACTACTGGGCGTTCACGCCGCACTACGGCCTCCACGGCTACCTGAGCGTCCCCGCCTACCCCGCATCGCACGGCTGCGTCCGGGTCACCACCTGGGATGCCGATTGGCTCGCCCCGCGACTCGCCGTCGGGGTCATGATCCACATCTGGGACTAGGGCCGGTCTTGCCCGGATCGGGCAGCGGGCACCCCACGGCAGGGCAGGCGGCGGGCCGGCCCGGGGAGGCGCCTACTCGTCGTCGAGGGAGCCGTCGGCCAGGTCGGCGAAGACGGCGGCCGTGTTGGCCTCGTCCAGGATCACCACGCTGGCCCCCGAACGCGTCGTCACCCGTCCCTCGAGGACGACGTTGTCGACGGTCGCCGGATCGACGTAGAACGCCGCTCCGGCAAGGGCGAATGCCTCTCCGAGGTCGAGGTCGGTCCACGTCCAGTCGAGGAGCACCCTCATGAGGCCGGGGAGATCCATGATGTCGCCTGCGGACAC
>DATHYU010000198.1:0-3446 GCA_035458965.1 Acidimicrobiia bacterium
CCCCACGGGCATCGCCGTCTCGAGCAGGTTCTGGGAGGGCACCGGGCGCCCGTTCTAGGGCCAGATGGCTGCGACCCCGCCCCGAGGGAAAGTGGCTCCTAGGTCAGGAGCGGTATCAGGCGGTGGGTACCGGGGATTCCCTTGAGATCGGCGCTCCGCTCGGCGCCGAAGGGGAAGTCGAAGCCGGCGAGGAGCTCTTTGGTGGCCGACGACACGAGGATCTCGCCGCCCGCTGCCGCCGATGCCACGCGAGCCGCCTTGGCGACGGCGATCCCTGCGTAGTCGGCACCGACGGCGACGGCTTCGCCGGTATGGATGCCGATGCGAACCCGAAGCCCCGGGTGGCTCTCGGACCGCTGGATGGCGAGCGCGGCCTCGGCTGCACCTCGAGCCGTCGGGAAGGCGGCCATGGCACCGTCGCCGAGGGTCTTCACGACCGCGCCTCCGTTCGCCGCGACATGTCGTCCGATCTCGTCGAAGTGGTCCTGGACCATGCGGATCCACTCGGACTCGCCGTGCTCGTGGGACAGGCGGGTCGAGCCCTCGATGTCGGTGAACATCAGCGTCACGAGACCGCTCGAGCTCGCCGCGGCGGCGATGTCCTGCCCGTCGTTCTCGGTGAGCGATCCGACCAGGTCGGCGAGGACATTGGCCATGGCGTACCCGAACGTCTCCTCGGCCGGGACTCCTCTCGACGTGTGGCTCTGGATCGTCCGCCAGACGCCGTCCTCGACGACGAAGACCCCGGTCTGGCGGAAGGTGGCCGAGTCGCCTGTCGCGAAATGGACCGTGAGCTCGAGGGCGACCCAGCCGACGTCGCCGGCCTGGTAACCCTCGACGCGATCGAACTCGAGTCGCTGGGTGCCGATCCGCTCGGAGCGTTCGGTCATGAGCTCGGCGATGCGGTCGGCGTGGCTGAACCACTCGTCGTCGGCGCTGAGGATGAACCTGACGGCGGGGTCCCGGCTCGTCATGTTGGCGAGTGCCGGTCCGTTGCCGGCGGCGAAGTTCGTCCAGACACGACGGACGACCGCCTCGAGCTCCGGTGATCTCTCGATGTCCACGGCCGGGAGTATGGACCATTGCGTCGTTCGGTGCCGGAACCCGGGTGTCAGAGGGCGGAGGGCTCGCGGTCGGGCCACATCCGGAATCCCGGGAACACCGGGTGGGTGATCATGTGGTCGGAGTCGACGTAGGGGATGACGATGATCGGATCGCCGCCGTCGAGGTCGACGGATCCGAGCATGCCGCCCGGTCCCATGCCAAAGGGGTAGGGGATGCGCAGGACGATCATGCGGTTCCCGACCACGTCGAGGACGACATCCGAGTCCGGTACGTGTTCCCGTTCGGAGACCGGCGGGAGGTCGAGCTCGATCCGGCCGATGCGACGGGCCGCGTCCAGTCGGTAGATGCCCTGGCTCTCGTATCCACCTGCCTGGAGGATCGCCCCGTCCTCGGTGGGCCATGCCATCGTGAACGAGATCGGCTTCTCGGGTCCCGTCTGGCGGGGGGTGAGCCGTTCCATCGTCCCGTCGTCGATCGACAGGAGCCACAGGTCGTCGAAGAACCAGCCGGGAGGCCCGTCGACGACCTCGCCGCGTTCCACCCAGGGGGCGTCCTCGACGCAGGCGACGAGGGCCCGTCCGTCGGGCCACCAGGCGCGCGGACTGCAGGCACGGCGGTCGTCGGAGCCGGGAACGAGGAGGCGTGGCGCCTGACTGCCGTCGAGCGGAGCGACCACGAGGCCCGCCTCCATGGCGGCGACCACGACGGTCCCGTCTGGCGAGGGCAGCCACCCGGTGTCGAGCGCTTCCCAGTCGAGTTCCACGGTGGGTCCGAAGCCCGCGGCCCCGGGAGGACGGACCCAGAGCCGGAAGTCGTCCGCCAGGACGATCATCGTGTCGTCGTCGGTGAACGCGGCCTCATAGGCCGTGGCAGCGTCACCGAAGAGCTCATAGGGGTTCTCGGTGTCCGCCTGGAGATCGATGATCGTCCCGTCCCTCGGCGTGAGCGAGCGGGCCAGCTGCCGGCGATCCGCCGAGAGTGCCAGCGGCCGGATCCCCATCTCCCAGAGGGGCCGCGGCAGACAATCGAACACGAAGGCCTCCCCGGCCGGCCCGACGAGGATCAGAGCCGACGGCGGGGTGTACGCGACGATCCCCCAACCGTCGCCGACGGCGTCCCAGTCGATCTCCGTGCGCTCGGCGATCCCGGGAATCAGGGTGGTGAGGTCGCTGCACCCCTCCTCCAGCAGCCCGGGCATCCGAGACTCGATCCGCACGGGTTCGGTGGCAGCGATCTCGGTGCGGTCGACGATCGCGCTCACGGTGACGTCGGAGACGCCTGCCACCTCGGTCGCAAGCAGGGTCACCGAGGACGTCAGCTCGGTGCCTTGGAGGCACCATTCAGCCTCGAACAGGACGAGCTGACCGGTGCGCTCGGTCGCCGAAGCCCTGAGGCTGATCTCTTCTTCGCCCGTGAGCTCGAAGGCGCCGATCGTGGTCGGCTCTCCATCGAGGCCGATCCGGCTCGTGGCCGAGCGCAAGGCCTCGACCGTGACATCCGTCGTCGGGAGGGTGGGACCGGGCAGGACGATCCTCTCCATGCCGGGCACGAAGACGGCGCCCTCGGACTCCGCACGCGGATCGTCGAGGTCGAAGGGTGGGCGGTGCACCGGGATCTCGGACTGGGCAGGGATTGCCCGTTCGGAGATGCACCACGATGCGACCTCCGTCGACGGCGGTGATGACGGCTGCAGCGACCCTCGTACGGCCCATGCCGTCATCGTGGCGTCGGCCCGGACCCGCCGCCAGAGTCGGACGTCGGCAGCCAACCTGTCGGCTGTGACGTTTGGCGGTGCCCCCGAACCTCCGCTGGTGGCACGATTGAGGCTGGACCACCAGGAGGTCCCCATGAAGTTCGGAACCAGGCTCGGGTTGGGGATCGTCGGCGTTGTGGTCCTCGTGGCCGGTCTCATGGCGAGAGCTTTCGAGCAGGAGTATTCGAGCCTCGGATACGTGGTCCTGCGGGCGCCCGACGGTGTCGTCGGCGCCTACCAGCCGGACGAGACGGTCGATGGGCCCTTTGAGATCGTCGACGGTGAGGACGGTGCGTTCTCGGTCGTGAGGGAAGGGGCCACGCTCTTCACCGGGACCGAGGAGGAAGCCGCCTTCTGGATCGAGACCAAGGGTGCGTCCCCCGCCTTCACCGGGACCTCGGGGGAGGTCGAGGCGTGGGTGGGGGAGCAGGAAGCCGCCGAGGACGACGGCTTCTGGCCGCTGGCCCTCATCGTCGCCGGAGGCCTTCTCGTGCTCGGAGCAGTCGCCCTCGGAGGAGGCTGGGGTCGATCTGCCCGCGGACGCAGCGATCCCGTGTCTTCACACTCTTGACGCTTCCGGTGACGCTTCCGGTGACGCTTCCGGTGACGCTTCCGGTGACGCTTCCGG
>DATHYU010000199.1:0-3879 GCA_035458965.1 Acidimicrobiia bacterium
GATCCGGCCGTCGATCGAGGTGCTGTTCGACCGAATGTCCGTGCGCCCGGCGCAGATCGCCCGGCTCGCAGATCACGGGAAGCTCCCGGCCGTCGGCGGCGACGCCACGCTCGCGGTCATCGACCCGAACGCGGCGTGGACGGTGGATGCGACGCACTCGAAGTCGCGCAACACGCCGTTCCTCGGACACCGTCTCGAGGGCGCGGCGCGGCATGTGGTGTTGCGGGGCCGTCCGACGGTCCGCGACGGGAAGGTGCAGGGGGTGGTGGGGTGAGCGTGCCCGGTCTGGTGGTGTTGGCGGACGGGACCGTGTTCCGCGGGGTGTCGGTCGGTGCTGCGGGGGTGGCGACGGGTGAGGTGGTGTTCACGACGTCGATGACCGGCTACCAGGAGGTGGTGACGGATCCGTCGTACGCGGGCCAGATCGTGACGATGACCGCGCCGCACATCGGGAACTACGGGGTGGCTGCGTTCGACGATCAGGCGGATCGCCCGGTGTGCGCCGGGTTCGTGGTGCGGTCGATGGCGCGGCGGCCGTCGTCGTGGCGGTCGGAGGGATCGTTCGGGGAGTGGTTGGCGGGGCACGGGATCGTGGCCGTGTCGGAGGTCGACACGCGGCGGTTGACGCGCCACATCCGAGAGCACGGGGCGATGCCCGGCGCGCTCGGGTCGGGGGTGGACGAGGCGGAGCTGGCGGCGATGGCGGCGTCGGCGCCGGGCATGGCGGGCCAGGACCTGGCGTCGACGGTGGCGACGAAGGTCCGCTACGAGGTCGCGGCGGTCGGGGAGCGGCGGGGCCGCGTGGTGGCGATCGATCTGGGGATCAAGCGGGACATCCTGCGGCGGTTGTCGGGCCGGGGCCTGGACGTGACGGTGGTGCCGCCCGCGACGTCGGCGGCGGAGATCCTGGCGCTGGATCCGGATGGGGTGTTCCTGTCGAACGGCCCGGGCGATCCGGAGCCGTTGGCGGGCCCGATCGAGGCGGTGCGGGGGGTGCTGGGCCGGGTGCCCGTGTTCGGGATCTGCCTGGGTCATCAGGTGCTGGGGCTGGCGTTGGGGGCGAGCACGTTCAAGCTGCCGTTCGGGCATCACGGCGGAAATCATCCGGTGCGGCGGGTGGACGACGGCGTGGTGGAGATCACGTCGCAGAACCACGGGTTCGCGGTCGATCTGTGGTCGCTGTCGGATCGTGAGGCCCCGACGCGGACGGGGTTGCCGGGCCCCGACCTGCTGCCGGGCGTGGTGGACACGGCGTTCGGGGCGGTGGAGGCGTCGCATCAGAACCTGAACGACGGGACGCTGGAGGGGCTCGGCTGCCTGGACATCGAGGCGTTCTCGGTGCAGTACCACCCCGAGGCCGCCCCCGGCCCCTCGGATGCGGATCATCTGTTCGATCGGTTCGCCGGGAGGGTGGGCTGATGCCGCGTCGCGACGACCTGCACACGATCCTGGTGATCGGTTCGGGGCCGATCGTGATCGGCCAGGCCTGCGAGTTCGACTACTCGGGGACGCAGGCGATCCGGGTGCTCGCGGAGGAGGGCTACCGGGTGGTGCTGGTGAACTCGAATCCCGCGACGATCATGACGGACCCCGAGTTCGCCGACGCGACGTACATCGAGCCGATCACGCCGGAGGTGGTGGAGGCGGTGATCGCCAAGGAGCGCCCCGATGCGGTGCTGCCGACGCTGGGCGGGCAGACGGCGCTGAACGTGACCGCCGAGCTGGGCCGCCGCGGGGTGTTCGAGAAGTACGGCGTGGAGCTGATCGGCGCGTCGTTGGAGGCGATCGAGTCGGCCGAGAACCGGGAGGCGTTCGCCCGGCTCATGGAGGCCAACGGCCTCGACACGCCCAGCGGGGTGTATTGCCGGTCGGTGGCGGAGGCGGTGGAGGCCGCCGACGGCATCGGGTATCCGGTGATGGTGCGGCCGTCGTACATCCTCGGCGGGGGCGGGACGGGCACGGCGGCGAATCCGGAGGAGTGCGCGCGGATCGTCGCGGCGGGCATCGAGGCGTCGCCGGTGGGGGAGGTGCTCGTCGAGGAGTCGGTGCTCGGGTGGAAGGAGTACGAGCTCGAGGTGATGCGCGACCGCCACGACAACGGGGTGATCGTGTGCTCGATCGAGAACCTCGACCCGATGGGGGTCCACACCGGGGACTCGATCACCGTGGCCCCGGCGATGACGCTGTCGGATCGCGAGTACCAGGAGATGCGCGACGACGCCCTGAGGATCCTGCGGATCATCGGGGTGGAGACGGGGGGCTCGAACGTGCAGTTCGCCGTCGACCCCGAGACGGGTCGGCGGATCGTCATCGAGATGAACCCCCGGGTGAGTCGGTCCTCGGCGCTGGCGTCGAAGGCGACGGGGTTCCCGATCGCCAAGATCGCGGCGCGCCTCGCGGTGGGGTACACCCTCGACGAGGTCGCCAACGACATCACCGGGGCGACGCCGGCGTCGTTCGAGCCGGCGCTCGACTACGTCGTGGTGAAGATCCCCCGCTTCGACTTCGCGAAGTTCCCGAACACGCCGCCGGTGCTGGGCACGATGATGCGGTCGGTCGGCGAGGCGATGTCGATCGGCCGCACCTTCCCCGAGGCGCTCCAGAAGGCGCTGCGGAGCCTCGAGACGGGCCGGGCGGGCCTCAACGCCGACCCGGCCGAGGCGGCGATGGCGGACCTGTCCGACGAGGAGCTCCTCGAGCGGCTCTCGGTGCCGACCCCGTCCCGGATCTTCGAGGTCGCCGAGGCGCTCCGGAGGGGCATCGGCGTCGACGAGGTCGCCGGGCGCTCGGCGATCGATCCGTGGTTCGTCGACCAGATGGCCGAGATCGTCGAGGAACGCCATGCCCTCGAAGCCGACGGGCTCACCCGCGACGGGCTGTGGCGGGCCAAGCGGATGGGATTCTCCGACCGGCAGCTCGCGTATCTCTGGGACACGACGCCGGACGAGGTGGCGGCCAGGCGCGACGAGTGGGACATCAGGACGACCTTCAAGACCGTCGACACCTGCGCGGCGGAGTTCGAGGCCCGGACGCCCTACTTCTACGGCACCTACGAGGAGGAGGACGAGGCGGCCCCGGCGGGAGACCGCACGGTCATGGTCCTCGGGTCGGGCCCCAACCGCATCGGCCAGGGGATCGAGTTCGACTACTCCTGCGTGCACGCCGCGATGGCGCTCAAGGACGCCGGCTACGAGCCCGTGATGGTCAACTGCAACCCCGAGACGGTCTCCACCGACTACGACACCTCGAGCCGCCTCTACTTCGAGCCCCTCACCGACGAGGACGTGCTCGCCGTCGCCCGCGTCGAACGGCCCGTGGCGGTCGTCGTGCAGCTGGGCGGCCAGACCCCGCTCAACCTCACCCAGACCCTCGACGCGGCCGGCTACACCATCGCCGGCACCCCGCCCGACGCCATCGACGTCGCCGAGGACCGCGAGCGCTTCTCCGCCCTCTGCCGCGAGCTCGGCGTCCCCCAGCCGCCCCACGGCACCGCGACGTCGACGATCGAGGCCGCCGACGTCGCCGACCGGATCGGGTTCCCGATCCTCGTCAGGCCCTCCTACGTCCTCGGCGGCCGCGCCATGCGCGTCGTCTACACCCACGACGAGCTCGACCGCTACCTCAAGGAGCTCTACGGCGCCCACGCCGGCTCCGAGGTCGACCTCAGCGAGGCCCCGGTCCTGATCGACCGCTTCCTCGAGGCAGCTGCGGAGGTGGACGTCGACGCCGTCTTCGACGGCCGTGAGCTCCTCGTCGGAGGCATCATGGAGCACGTCGAGGAGGCCGGCGTGCACTCGGGCGACTCGGCATGCGTGGTCCCGCCGCACGGCATCTCCGAGGAGGCCCAGAAGCGGATCCTCGGCCACACGGCAGACCTCG
>DATHYU010000200.1:0-2697 GCA_035458965.1 Acidimicrobiia bacterium
ATGTCGGTGACCTCTCTCGCGACATTACACACCGGCGGCCGCTACCCGCCGGGGGGCTCCCCGTCGAGGCGAGAGGCGGCAACCGCCTCGGCGACGATCGAGATGGCGATCTCGCCCGGATTCGAGGCGCCGATCGGCAGGCCGGCGGGGCCGTGGACACGCTCGTCCCAGTCGACACCCCGGAACGACAGCCATTGCCGGCGCAGTTCCTGCATCTCGACGGAGCCGATCGACGCGATGTAGCCCGCCGAGGAGCCGATGGCCGCCTGCAGCGAACGGCCCGACGTCTCGACGTCGTGGCCCATGACGACGACCGCATCGAGCGGTGACAGCGTGGCCATGACACCGGCTGCCCCGCCGACGTCGGGGATGACCGACGGGCGCCAGCCGATGACGGCGAAGGCCTGTGCCAGTGCCTCGGCGATGGGCCCCCCGCCGGAGATCACGACGCGGGGGACAGGGACGAACGAACACGTGAGGCGGTCCTCGGTCAGGGTCGTGTTCCCCGACGCGTCGTCCACCCGTTGGGCGCCGGTGAACCGCGTGCCGTCGCGGCCGAGCGCGAACGCCACCGGCCGCTTGGCGGCCAGGTCGTCCCACACGTCCGTCGGCAGGGCGCGTCCCGGGAGGACGGCGATCGTCAGTGTCGTGCCCTGGGGCAGACCGCTGACGAGCGACTCGACCGGGCCGAGCGAGACGTCCACGAGGCCCCCGGTGTCTCCGAGCCCGGGGATCGCCTCGGCGAGCGTGTGGTCGAGAGCGCCCTCGAGGAGCGAGCCCATGCGGCCGCCGCCCGGCGTGAGGGCGACGGCCTCGGCGGATCCGGCTTCGGAGACGATCCAGGCCGCATGGACCTCCGTGTCGGCTCGGAGGCACGAGAGCACGCTGAGGGCGATGTCGAACATGGCTTCGTCGGCGGGGGTCGGTGGGCGCCGTTCGACGAGCATAGGACCGGCCGCGAGCCAACCCGGTGTGGTTCAGCCGTCCCCGCGGAGAGGGGGCTGAAGGCCCTGTCGCCGATCGGGGCCTCCACCCACGATGTCGGATGGGAGCGTCGCAGGAAGGCGGCGTCACATGCGGAGCTTTGCCGGGCGGGACATCCTCTCGCTCAAGGATCTCGAACGCGCCGAGTACAACCACATCTTCGACGTGGCGGAGCGTCTCGAGCAGATCGCCCGGGACCGCCGGAACACCGATCTCCTGGCCCACAAGACGCTCGTGACCGCTTTCTACCAGCCGTCGACGCGCACCCGTCTCGCCCACGAGGCGGCGATGCATCGTCTCGGCGGGCACGTGACCGGCTTCGCCGACCCGCGTATGACGAGGGCCGGCGACTTCTACCACGAGTCCATCAAGGACACGGTGCACATGCTGGAGTACTACGGCGACGCGATCGTCATGCGCCACTACGAGCAGGGCGCCCCGCACGAGGCGGCCCGCTGGGCGAGTGTGCCGGTCATCAATGGCGGTGACGGCTGGGGCGAGCATCCGACCCAGGTCCTCACCGACCTCTACACGGTCACCCGGGAGCTCGGGTCGGTCGACGGCAAGACGTTCCTGTGTGTCGGCGACATGCGGATGCGAACCATGCACTCGATGGGATACGCATTGAGCCAGTTCGATGCCGAAGCCATCTTCGTGGGTCCTCCGGAGATGGCGATGACGGACGAGTTCAAGGAGGAGCTCGACGAGCGGAACGTGATGTATCGCGAGGCCGACCATGTGGCCGACGTCATCGGCGAGGCCGATGTCATCTACATGGAGCCCGTGGTCCAGGCCGACTACACGGCGAGCCGGGTGGAGAAGCCGGAGCTGTACGGCCTCACGAAGGACAGCTACCAGGTGACGCGGGATCTCCTCGCCCGCAAGGCCAAGAGCAGTTCGATCATCCTGCACTCGCTGCCCCGGATGGACGAGCTCCCCACGGACGTCGACGCCACGCGCCACGCCCGGTACTGGGAGGAGGCCTTCAACGGTGTCGTCATGCGGATGGCCCTCCTCGCCCTCATCCTCGGCGCCATGGAATAGGAGGACACGATGCAGACCGGACTCCGCAGCCGGGACATGATCACCACGCAGGAGTGGACGAGGGCCGAGATCGACACGGTGATGGACGTCGCCTTCGACCTGAAACGTCGGCGCGCGCTGGGGGAGCGGCATGCCCTGCTCCAGGACAAGGTGCTGGCGATGCTGTTCTTCTTCTCGAGCACCCGGACCCGGGCGAGCTTCGAGGCGGGGATGGCCCAGCTGGGCGGTCACGCCCAGTTCATCGAGTCGAAGAGCACCCAGATCGCCCACGGCGACACGCCCACCGAGATCGGGGAGATCCTCGGCCGCTACAACGACGGCATCGCGATCCGTCACTGCGACTGGGGGGTCGGCAACCCGTACATCCGGGCCGTCGCCGAGGCCTCGCGCACCCCGGTGCTGAACATGCAATGCGACCTGTACCACCCGTTCCAGATCCTCGCCGACCTCATGACGATCCTCGAGCACAAGGGTGATCCCCGGGGGCTCACGATCAACGTGAGCTACGCCTACGCGGCCAGCTACCAGAAGCCGCTGAGCGTGCCGCAGAGCCTCATCCTGCTGATGTCCCGCTACGGCGCGAACCTCCGGCTGACTCGACCCCCCGAGTTCGCGCTCATGCCCGACATCGTCGCCCAGGCCGAGCAGAACGCCCGGCGGTCAGGCGGA
>DATHYU010000201.1:0-3277 GCA_035458965.1 Acidimicrobiia bacterium
GGCGCCGGCCTCAGCTACCTCGTCGGTTCGCTCTACGGCACCTACGCCTGACGGATCGGCGCCACGACGATCGCTCCGTCGGGGCCCCGCAGCACCGCCACCCGGGCACCGCTGAACCGCTCGAGGCGCTCGGTGGTCAGCACCGTCTCGGCGTCCCCCTCGGCGACGAGCGCTCCGTGGTCGAGGAGCGCGAGCCGATCGGCGTACTGCGCCGCCAGCGTGAGGTCGTGGACGGCGCTCACCACGGCGATCCCCCGGTCGCGGCGAAGGCCCTCGACGAGGTCGAGCACGTGCTGCTGGTGTCCGATGTCGAGAGCCGTCGTCGGCTCGTCGAGCAGCAGCACCCGGGCATCCTGGGCGATCGCGCGGGCGAGGACGACGCGACGGCGCTCCCCCCCGGACAGGCGGCCGAGGGGCCGTCCGGCGAGATCGTCCGCCCCCAGCGCATCGAGGGACTCGTGGGCGACGTCGACGTCCCGGCGGGATTCCATCGCCCAGTACCCGAGGTGCGGGGTACGCCCGAGGAGGACGTAGTCGAGGGCCGGCATCGTGTCGGGGAGCTCGGGCTCCTGCGGCACGAGGGCGACGCGACGGGCGAGATCCCGGGGCTTGAGGGTGGCGACGTCGGAGCCGTCGATCGTGACGGCCCCGGACGCCACAGGGACGAGAGCGGCGATCGCCCGGAGCAACGTGCTCTTCCCGGCTCCGTTGGGGCCGATGACGGCCAGCCACTCGCCCACGTCGACGTCGAGATGCACATGGTCGACGGCGTTGTGGCCGTTGTACCGAACCACCAGATCCCGCACTTCGATGCGACTCACACCGACCACCCCCGGGAGGCGCGGCGGAGGACCACGGCGAAGAACGGCCCGCCGACGAAGGCCGTGATCACCCCGATCGGCACCTCTGCAGGACTGAGCACCGTCCTCGCGACGAGATCGGCAAGGACCAGGAACCCGGCGCCGGCGATCGTGGCGACCGGGAGGATCGTTCGGTACGAGGATCCCCAGACGAGGCGGACCGCGTGCGGCACGACGATGCCGACGAAGCCGATGAGGCCGCTGACGGCGACAGCCGCGGCCGTCCCCAGTGTCGCGGCGAGCACGACGAGCAGACGCACCCGGCCGGCCTGGACGCCGAGGGCTTCGGCCTCCTCCTCCCCCACCGCCAGCACGTCGAGGAGCCGGCGATGCAGCAGGACCGTCACGATGGCGATCGCCGCGTACGGAAGGAGCAGGCGGACCTCCGACCACCCCGCGGTGCTGAGCCTGCCCAGGATCCAGGCGAAGACGGCTCGAACGGTGTCGGCGTTCTGCTGCTGCACGAAGGTCTGGGCGGCCGTGAAGAACGCCGCCACGGCGATGCCGGCCAGCAGGAGCGTGGCCCCGGTGCGCCGGGCGCCGGCCACGCCGCCCAGCGCGTAGGTGAGGGCGACGGCGGCCATGGCACCCGCGAAGGCCGCCACGGGGACCAGGGGGGCGGTCGACCCTGCCGCCACGATGGCGAGGGTCGCGCCGAAGCCGGCGCCCGCCGCGACGCCGAGGAGGTAGGGATCGGCCAGCGGGTTGCGGAAGACACCCTGATAGGCGCCTCCGGCAGAAGCGAGCACCGCCCCGACGATGGCACCAAGGACGACCCGCGGGAAGCGGAGCTCCCACACGATCGCCGCCTCCCGGTCGGTGAGGCCCGAGTCGACGGAGATCAGCGGAAGCCGATCGAACAGTTCGAGCAGCACCCGTCCCGGCGGAAGGCCGACCGGACCGATGACGATGCCCGCGACGACCGCGGCCACCAGGAGCAGGCTCACAGAGAGCACGGCCCCGGTCGGCACGCGTCGCAGGTTCGTCGTCGTCACCCGGCGAACACCTCCGGGTGGACGGCGGCGGCCACCAGTTCCACGAAGTCCACGACCCGGGGGCCCCATCGCGAGGCGATGTCGTCATCGATGGCGATGACCCGGTCCGACACTGCGGCCGTGAGCGAGCCGAGCGCCGGGCGGTCGGCGAAGCTCTCCGGCGTCACGTCGCAACACTTCGTGTCGGCGAGGAAGACGTAGTCGGGATCCGCGGCGACGAGGTACTCCGGCGACAGCTGCGGGTAGCCGAAGCCGGACTCGTCGGCGGCGTCGGCCACGTTCTCGAGGCCCACGGCCCCGTACACCGCGCCGAAGAAGGTGGAGGAGGTCACGGTGAAGAACGACGGATCGAGCTCGTGGTAGTAGGTCGGGGCCCGAAGGGTCTGGGGCAGGCGGTCCTGGACGTCGGCCACGCGCCGGCGGGCATCGGCGACGAGGGCCTCGGCCTCGGTGACGTTCCCCGTGAGGCGGGCGACGTCGATCCACTGGGCGAAGGCTCCGTCGAGGTCCGCCGGGGCGTCGAACAGGACGGCGGGGATGCCGAGGATTCCCAGCCCGTCGACGGCGTCACCGGGATCGAAGGCGAGAATGACGAGGTCCGGGTCGAGACCGGCGACCGCCTCGACGTTCAGGCTGAAGGCGTCGACCTTCTCGGTGCTCTCGGCCGCCGCCGGGAAGTTCGAGAAGAGGTCGGTAGCCACCACGCGATCCCCCGCGCCGACGCCGAAGAGGATCTCCGTGTGGGTCGCCGAGAGCGAGACGATCCGCTCGGGGCGTTCGTCGATCGTGACCCCTGCGACCGTGACGGGGAAGGCGGGCACCGTCGTGGTGGTCGCGTCGACGGTGGTCGTCGGGGCGACGGTCGTGGTGGCGGCGGTCGTCACCGCCGTGTCGTCGTCGCCGCACGATGCCACCACCATCGTGAGCGCCAGTGCCGCGAGCAGGGTCTTCCGCACGCGAGTCCTCCTCTGTCGAGGAGGGAGAGCAAGCAAGCCGAGGCTGGCAACCCTTCCCTCGAAGGCGTCCATGCGACCCGGTGGCAGGCGACCCGGCTCATCCCCGAAGGGCTTCACGGTTGCGGGACAGCGCCGGATTCTCACCGGACTTCGCTCGAGTTCCCCGGAGAGGGAAACCACCGCGCCGTCCGACCTCAGGGGATCGGACAAGGACGAGCGTAGCCGCGGTGGGGAGGGCCGGGCCTGCCCACTGAGTGGACACGCCGCGTAGGGTCGGAGGATACCGGGAAGGGAGATCCCGTGGGACGCGGCCGCCAGACAATCGCCATGGCAGTGATGGTCGCGCTCACGGTGGCGCTCCCGTCGACTCCGGGCCTCGCCGCCCCGGACGGTGCGAACGGCGATATCAGCTGGCTTCAGTTCGAGCCAAGGTGGCAGCGGCTCATGGCGGCTGCCACGGACGGCT
>DATHYU010000202.1:0-5346 GCA_035458965.1 Acidimicrobiia bacterium
CTGGGGGATCATCGCCGCGGCACAGGCGGCCAAGCTGCCGCTCTTCTACGGGTCATACCCGATCACCCCTGCATCGGACGTGCTCCACGAGCTCGCCAAGCACCGCAACTTCGGGGTGCGGACCTTCCAGGCCGAGGACGAGATCGCCGCGGTCGGCGCCGCCCTCGGCGCCTCGTTCGCGGGTCACCTCGGCGTCACCGGCACGTCGGGCCCGGGCGTGGCCCTCAAGAGCGAGACGATCAGCCTGGCGCTGATGGCCGAGTTGCCGATGCTCATCGTGGACGTCCAACGGGGCGGTCCCTCGACCGGTCTGCCGACGAAGACGGAACAGGCCGATCTGCTCATGGCGATCTACGGCCGCCACGGCGAGGCGCCGCTGCCCGTCGTTTCGGTGTCCTCGCCGTCCGACGCCTTCGAGACGACGATCGAGGCGACGCGCATCGCCCTCAAGTACATGACCCCGGTGATCCTGCTGTCCGACGGCTACATCGCGAACAGCGCGGAGCCGTGGAAGCTCCCGGACCTCGAAGCGCTCCCCGACATCAGCATCCCGTTCGCCGTGAGGCCGAACGACGAGGAGGGCTACCTCCCCTACCTGCGCAACCCCGACACCCTCGCCCGTGAGTGGGCGATCCCGGGCACGCCGGGGCTCGAGCACCGACTCGGGGGCCTCGAGAAGGAGGACCGGACCGGCAACGTCAACTACACGCCGGCGAACCACGAGAGGATGACGCTGATCCGCGAGTCGAAGATCGCCGGGATCGCCGACGACATCCCCGAGGTCGTCGTCGACGGCGACGAGGACGCGGAGGTGCTCGTGCTCGGCTGGGGCTCGACGTACGCCGCCATCCTCGCCGGCGTCCGCCGGGCCCGCGCCAAGGGCCACCCGGTCGCCCGGGCCCACCTGCGGCACATGTTCCCGTTCCCGAAGAACCTGGGCGACGTCCTCGCCCGCTACCCGAAGATCCTGATCCCGGAGCTCAACCGGGGCCATCTGTGGCGCCTCGTGCGCAGCGAGTACCTCGCCGACGCGGTCCGCCACAGCAAGGTCCAGGGACAGCCGTTCAAGGCCGCCGAGATCGAAGCGAAGATCCTGGAGTTGATCGCCCGATGACCGACACGCGCTACACCCGACAGGACTTCCAGTCCGACCAGGAGGTCCGGTGGTGCCCCGGCTGCGGGGACTACACCGTCCTGGCCTCCGTCCAGAACTTCCTCGCCGACCTCGACGTCGACAAGGAGCGGATCGTCTTCATCTCCGGCATCGGCTGCGCGTCGCGCTTCCCGTACTACGTGAACACGTACGGCATGCACTCGATCCACGGCCGCGCGCCCGCGATCGCCAGCGGGCTCGCCGTGGCCAACCCGGACCTCGACGTGTGGGTCGTGACCGGTGACGGCGACGGCCTGTCGATCGGCGGCAACCACCTGATCCACGCCATGCGGCGGAACATCAACATCAAGGTGCTGCTGTTCAACAACCAGATCTACGGCCTCACCAAGGGGCAGTACTCGCCGACGAGCGAGCAGGGCAAGCGGACGAAGTCGAGCCCGATGGGATCGATCGACTACCCCTTCAACCCGCTGAGCCTCATGCTCGGCGCCGAGGCCTCGTTCGTCGCCCGCACCATCGACATGGACCGGCACCACACGGTCGAGATGCTCCAGCGGGCCCACGACCATCGGGGTGCGGCCTTCGTCGAGATCTACCAGAACTGCAATGTCTTCAACGACAAGGCCTTCCTGCAGCTCACCGGGAAGCAGGAGCGTGTGGAGAACCGCGTCAACCTGGAGCACGGCAAGCCGGTCGTGTTCGGCGAGGGCGACGCCAAGGGCATCGTCCTCCGGGGCGCCCACGCCTCGGTGGTGGACGTCGCCGACGTCGGCATCGATGCGATCCACGTGCACGACGAGCGGCTGCTCGACCCCACGGCGGCGTTCGCGCTCAGCCGGCTCTCCCACGGCCCGTACGGACCGACGCCGGTCGGCGTGTTCCGCGACGTGCCCCGGCCGGTCTACGAGCACCAGCTCCAGCAACAGATCCTCGACGCCGTCCACTCCCGGGGGCCTGGCGATCTCGCGTCCCTCGTGTCGTCCACCGGAAGCTGGACGGTCGGGTAGGTGCCACCGTCCGGCTCGAGGCTGGACGTCGTCTTCCGCAAGTACGACGGCACGCTCCACTGGCACTACCCGATGGTGGTCCTCGGCGAGGACGACCACGGTCTGTGGCTCGGCGCGCCGGAGGGCACGCCGCTGCGGCGAGGAGCCGAGGCGCCGAAGCCGGCTCGCGGTGGATTCATCACCCTCGTCGGCGCCGGGGCCTGGTCGATGCCGATCTGGAACGCCGCCGGGTCTCATCGGTTCGCGAGCTACGTGGACATCTGCATGGATGTCCGGGTCGCGGTGGATCGGGTCGACGCGGTCGACCTCGACCTGGATGTCGCCACGACGTGGGACGGTGATCTCGCGGTGCTCGACGAGGACGAGTTCGCCCTTCATCGCACGCGATACGGATACCCGCCGGAGGTCGTCGCCCGGGCCCGCGAGGAGGTGGCGGCGGTGGTGAATGCGATCGACCAGAGGATCGAGCCGTACGCGACCGTCGCCGCGCGATGGTTGGCACAGGCCGGCGCGAACGGATGAACGGAAGGCCGGAACCTGCCAAGATGCGGCCAGGATCACCGGGAGGATCGATGAACATCGTCGTGGGCTACGTCGAGACCGCGCAGGGCAAGGCGGCGGTCGAAGCCGCAATCGAAGAGGCCCGCGTCAACGACGCCCGGCTGATCGTGGTGCACTCCCTCGGGCGCACTGCCGGACAGGAGGCCCCCGAGTACCAGGATCGGCTCGCGGCGCTCCAGGAACGGCTCGCCGCCGAGCCGTTCGTGGCCGAGGTGCACGAGTACGCGCGCGGCAAGAGCCCGGCCGAGGACATCCTCCAGGCCGCCGACGACTTCGGAGCCGATCTCATCGTCATCGGCCTGCGCGACCGGACCCGGACCGGCAAGTACCTGCTCGGCTCCGATGCCCAGGACGTGCTGCTCGGCGCGAAGTGCCGCGTCCTCTCCGTCAAGGTCGAGGACGAGTAGCCGAGGCTCAGCCGCCTGCGGCCCCTAGGAGATGATCTCCCTGGCCCGCTTCACCGTGAATCGGCCTTCGGTGATCTCACGTCCGAAGATCACGCCGGCGAGGGTCCTCCCCTCGGCGTCGAGTTCGGAGAGGTGACGGAGGTCCTGCTCGTCCCGGGCGCCACCGGCGGCGATGACCGGCTCGTCCACCGTCTCGAGCGCGCGGCGGAGGATGCCGAGGTTCGACGGCTCGATGAGGGCGTCACGGCCTGCCTGGGCGACGAGGAACGAGGCGATGCCCGCCGACGACAGCTCGATGAGCACCTCCTCCATGTACATCCCGCTGCCGATCGTCCATCCCCGGACGACGACTTCCTCGTCGGGGTGGACGTCGAGGGCCACCGAGATCTTCTCCGGGAACTCACGGCAGAGGTCCCAGATGACCACCTGCTCCTCGATGGCCATCGTTCCCATGACCACGCGGAAGGCGCCCACCTCCACGAGACGGGCGACCTCGGCTCGGGTCCGCACGCCACCACCGACCTGGACCGGGACACCCGCCGATCGGATGATCTCGTCGATGAGGGGCCTGTTCGAGTACACGCCGTAGGCCGCGGCGTCGAGATCGACGATGAGCAGCTTGTCGACGCCCTTGTCGACCCAACCCTTCGCCCGTGAGACGGGATCGGCGTCGAGGGCGATGGCATTCGTGACGTCGCCGTGCGGAAGGCGGACCGCCCGTCCCCCGAGGATGTTGACACGCGCGTGGAGTTCCATGGTGACGAGGCTAACGCAGCCGGGAACCGGCAGCGCCCGGCCCGCGGCTCAGGTCCGCCAGGTGACGGTGCACATCTCCCGCTCGGTGCGTCCCAGCACCAGCCAGCCGTCGTCCTCGACGACGTCGGGGGTGAGCAGGTCCATGAGCTCCGACCACCGGTCCCCGGGCACGAGGAGCCGCATCGCCATGAGATCGACGAGCTCCTGCATGTCGGCGAACCGCAACCCGGCCGGTGCCGGCCAGCGCTCGATCGAGGGCGCTGCGCCCACCGTCTCGGCGATCACGGCCCCCAGGTCCTCGACGACGGGGCCCCGGGGTCGCTCGAGGCCGTGCATCACCCGGTAGTACGGCGTGAGATGGGACCAGGGGTGACCCGGCGTGGCCTCGACGACGACGGCCCTCCGAGCCGCCCGGTGGAGCCCGGACACGAACGGCCCGATGTCCTGGACGTCATAGACGACGTTGGCGCAGACGACGACGTCATGGGGCTCGACATCGACATCCGGCCAGGATCCGACGACGACCACCGGGTCGACGCCGAGCGTCGCCGCGTCGTGCCGCAGTCCCTCGAGCATGCGCTCGTTCCGCTCGACGAAGGTGACCGGGTGGCCCCGGCCGGCGAGGGCGAGCCCGATCCTGCCCGTTCCCGCCCCCACGTCGAGGACCGAGCCGCCGGGTCCGGCCGGCTCGGCCGTCCGTTCGATGGTCGGCGACGTCGGGGTCTCGAAGCGCCGCATGCGCTGGAAGAGCTGGGCCGGCCATCCGTAGGGCGAGCGGTCGACGCCGTCGAGCAGTTCCTGGGGGAGGGCCCACGCCTCGAGATCGGTGCGCCAGCGGTCGGCGGCGCCCATCACCGCAGGCCGGCGAACAGATCGGTCTCGCTCTCGGGGGTGAGGACCCGTGAGACGATCCGGACGAAGGTCTCGTGACCGAAGCCCTGGACCCGAAGCTCCTCGGGGAGGGTGCGGAACCACGAGTCGGGTGCGATCTGGGTGTGGTGGGCCAGGATCGCGGCGAACTTCGTCTCGACCCGATCGCGCACGTCGACCCACGTCGTGATGTGCTCGTCCGGAGTGCCGAACTCGGGCTCCTTGGCGGCCTCCTCGGGCGTCATCTCCCCCGCCGCGACGGCGCGCTCGCGCGCCATGCGGGAACGGCTGCGCGCCCACGTCGACCAGTAGAGCTTGGACGGCTGCCACGGATCGCCGAACTCCTCTGCGGGGAAACGGCCGACGTCGTTCGCGCCGAAGAACGCCGCGGTCCCGACCCGGTGGGTGTTGATGTGATCGGGGTGGCCGTACCCGCCGTAGGGGTCGTAGGCCGTCACGACCTCGGGGGTGTAGGCGCGGATGTGTCGGACCGCCCGCCCCACCGCCTCCATGAAGTCCGATCGCCAGAACGACTCCGGGTGATCGTTGTCGTCGGTTCCCATCATCCCCGAGTCGCGGTAGCCGAGCATCTCGAAGCCTGAGATCCCGAGGATGCGGCACGCCTCCGCGA
>DATHYU010000203.1:0-2020 GCA_035458965.1 Acidimicrobiia bacterium
TTCGTGAGCGATCGGGCCGGCGGCAACCTGGACATCTACACGATGGATGTCGACGGTTCGAATCCGATCCGGGTCACGACCGAGCCGGGCGACGACTTCGACTCGTCTTGGGCCACCGACGGAACCGTGCTCGTCTTCGACAGCAACCGCAACGGGGACTGGGACATCTACTCGATCGAGGCGGCGGGAACGAACACCGTGCGCCTCACCTGGGACTCGGCCGACGACGAGTCGCCGGCCTGGAGGCCCGGGCCGTGAGGCGAGGAAGGTCTTCGCGGCGTGCCGTCGAGGAGAAGCGGGCCCGGGGCACGGCCGTCGCTCGATAGCGGGCCGCTGGCGGCTCGGCGGCGTGCCGAGCCCCCCCGCCTCGCTCCCCGAGGGCGCCGCTACGGTCGGGCGATCAGGGCCGCGTCGAAGGAGAGCGTCTGCGCGGTGTCGTCCTCGACGGGATTGCCCAGCGCGTAGACGTTGCCGGCGTCCGTGCGGATCAGGATGACGCGGCCGGCGTCGAACGGGTCTCCGACCAGGTTCGTCGTGAACGTCGCCGCCTGCAGATCCGCTTCCGTCAGATCCTGCAGCGACACGCCGGGCAGATGCGCGATCTCGACGCCGGTCGTCTGGTTCTGGCGGATCACGGAGTTGGGGTCCGTCGCGTAGCTGTAGTAGACGTACAGATCCCAGCCCTCCTCGGTGGGACACAGCCCGAACGGGCACTCCGTGAGCTCTCCGGTGTCCAGGTCGGGTCGGCCTCGGCTGAACCGTATCGAGTAGGCGTCGGGCTGCGAATGGGCGCATGCGATCGCGAGGGCGGCTTCGGTCGTCGCATCCGGAGAGACGGAGACCGATACGGACTCGACGGTGCAGTTGGACGCGACGTCGCCCAGGTTCACCTCGTAAGTCGCCGGATCGAGTCCGGATATCGTCATCCGGTCGTTCGCGCCGATCGTCCCCTGGCTCTGACCGTCGACGAGCAGCTCGTAGCTGTCGTCCTTCAGAAAGCCCGACGTCTCGGTGGACAGGGAGATCGAACCGGGTATCGGCGGTCCGGCTACGATGCCGTCGCTCTCGCCGCACCCGGCGCTGCCGATCACCATCAGGGAAAGAAGGGCGAGCCGCCCCGAGTACCGCTCCCGTGTGCCACCACCAGCGAAATGGGGCCCGCCTGCTCTCTTGGACATTGCGGCTGGATCCGTTTTTGACGCCGACTCGACACGCACTCCGGTCGTCGGAGCGGTGCTTCCCGAGCAGATGGGCCACAAGGAGCATGCCACGGCGATGATCCTGCGACTTCAACGTTTGCCGGCCCCGCCGGGGGGCTCGGTCAGCAAATCTTTCCGCATGCGGAAGCGAGTGGCGGCGGCTCCCCGACAGCGGGCGCGACCGGGTGGGCGGCGCCCACACGGGTCGCGCGCTCGGGGTCTGCGACCCGGAGGCGGCCAGCCCGCGCCCGGCCCCGTCGTGGAATCGGACCTTTGCCGCGCTTCGGGGTTTAACAGGTCGCTGAAGGTGGGGGGTACGGGCAAGCAAGCTCTCGTCAGCGCGAATGGGGAGCACCGAGGAGTAGGAATGCCAAGAGCTGCCGTGGTCATGGGAGTCGTCGTCATCGTGCTCGCGGCGCTCTCGCCGCGAGCGGCCGCATCTCAGGATTGGACGCGGCGGGAGTACCCGCTGGCGCCGCCGAACTCGAAGGGCAACTTCGTCGCGCCGTACTTCGACGGCTTCTATCAGAACGAGGACGGCACCTACACGCTTTCGTTCGGGTTCATGAACCGGAACGACGAGGAGCTGATCGAGATTCCGCGCGGTCCGGACAACTTCATCGAGCCCGCCGAGTTCGACGGCGGGCAGCCGACCTCGTTCCCGGTCGTATCGTACTCCGGGTTCGGTGGGCCCCGAGAGCGGGGGGCGTTCGGAGTCGTGGTCCCCGCGGACTTCGAGGGCGACGTGTGGTGGACGCTCACGACCGACGGCTACACGACGCGGGTACCCGGCAGGCTGGTCTCGCCCGGGCCGGTCGTCA
>DATHYU010000204.1:0-8354 GCA_035458965.1 Acidimicrobiia bacterium
TGGGCGCTGCTGCGCTCGGCCGGCGGCCTGGCGCTGGCGCTCCCGCTGCTCATGCCGTGGGTGCTGTTCGCCGACGCCGGTGACTACCTCCGCGGCGGCGCGGACGCCTTCTGGAACCCGGGATGGGTGCTCGTCACCATCGCGGCGGCCGTCGTCATCGCCCCTCTGGTCAGCGGAGACCGCACGGTCGCCCACGTCGCCGGATGGGGAGGGGTCATCGTTGCCGCAGGGATGCTCTTCACCCGGTCGGGTGATCTGGGGGTCGGGAGGGATGGCCTCCTGATCGGTCTCGTGGCGGCGGCCTTCGGTGTGGGTGTGGCCGCCGGCGCCGCCCTCGAGTTCGGGGCTCGGCGGGCCGCGGTCGGCGGGCCGCGTCTGATCGTCGGCCTCGTCGGTGTCGCCGCGACCCTCCTGCTCGTCGGCGCCACGGCGATCGTCGTCGCCCCCGGGCGGGCCGGGCTCCCGGCCGACGACTACGAGGAGATCTTCGCCTTCGCCGCGACCACCGACGAGTCGACCCGGGTGCTCGTCTTCGGATCCGATGAACGGCTTCCGGGGACCACGCGCGACCTCGAAGGCCTCGCATACCGGCTCGTGGATCCGCCCGTGCCGGAGTCGTGGAGCACGTTCCTCGCCGCCCCCCGACTCGGCGACGAGGCGTTGCACGGGGTGCTGACCGCGATCCTGGATGGCGACGTCCGCCGTGCCGGTCTGCTCCTCGCCCCCTTCGGGATCGGCTGGGTCGCGTTCGTCGACGAGAGCCCGATGGAAGTCCTGTTCGAGACGCAGTTGGACCTGATTCCGTTGAGGAGCTTTGCGTTCGCCGTGTTCCGCAACGAAGTGGCGTCCCCGGTGGCGATCGACGAGGCCGGCGAGGTGTGGCGTGCCGACGACACCGAGTTCGTCGCCCCCGGCGGCGGTGCCGGTTCCCCGGTGACGATCGCGGTGAACGCAGACGCCCGCTGGGGCCCGGGCGCCTGGTCGCAGACGGACTGGGCGAACCGTGTCGAGTCCGGCGGTGCCGACGTGGCGTTCGAGGCCGATGGCCCGCGGCGGACCCAGGCGCTGCTCGCCGGCGGCTGGTTCGCGGTGCTTCTGGCGCTGGTCGCGGCCGGTCGTTGGGAGCGGCGGCGATGAAGCGAGCCCTCTTCGCCGTGGTGATCGCCGTGCTGGCCGCCGCCGCCGTCGCCATCCCGCGCCCGGCCGACCCTCCCGAGCCGCTCGCCGGTCGGGTGATCGATCGGCCGGGGCTGGAGTCGCCCGACGCCGCGGCCATCTGGTACTGCGCCTGGTCGCAGGCGAACGCCACCCGGGACACCTTCCTGGCCGTCGCCTCCATGGAGGAGGCGACGGCGTCCTTCACGTTCCCCGTCACCATCCCGGGGGAGGAGGCCGACACCGCCGAGCTGTACACGCTCGCTCCCGGCGGGGCGGCCCTCAACCTCAGCGGTGTCGCCCAACGGGGCGATTCGCCGTCGTTCATCGAGTTCACGAACGGGCCTGCCGCGGTGTCGGCGACGGTCCGCGGCGATGTCGTCGCCGCCGACGCGTGCGTCTCCTCCGGACCCGATACCTGGGTGTTCCCGGGCGGGTCGACGCTGGCGGGTGAGCAGCTGACCCTTCGCCTGTTCAACCCGTTCCCGGAGGTGGCCAGGGTCACGGTGACGGCGGTGTCCGACATCGGTGTGGAGGCCCTGGGCGAGCTCCGGCTGCTGTCCGTCGGGGCGCGCTCGTGGCGCGATGTCTCCTTCGAGGAGTTGCTGCGCCAGCGGACCGACCTCGTCGTCAGCGTCACGATCGACGACGGCCTCGTGATCCCGGCGATGATGTTCCGTGCCGGCGAGGACGAGGACTGGTGGCCCGGTGTGGGGCTGTCCGACGTCTGGGAGTTCCCGGCCGTCGGGCTCGCCGGCATGGAGTCGGCGATCGTCGTGGCGAACCCGGGCTCTTCGCCCGTCGAGGTCACCGGTGTGCTGTTCACCGATGCGGGCCCGGACCCGTCCGTGTTCGTGGTGACGGTGCCGCCCGAGAGCCCGCTCCGGATACCGATCCCTGCCAGCGCCACCGTCCAGGCTGCGCAGCTGGCGGCCGCTTCACCCGTGGCTGCGGCCGTGGTCGGGGTGGGGGAGGCAGGAACCGTCGTCACGGCGGGGATCCCGAGGATCGCCCGCACCTGGCTGGTTCCCGGGCTTCGGGGCTCGGGGCTCGAGACCGGCACGCTCTGGCTGCTGAACAGCTCCGAGGAGCCGACGACGGTCACCGTCAGCTCGCTGAGCGGTGCCGAGCTCGTCGGCGAGCGGCTGACGCTCGACCCGCGGAGCCGGATAGCGGTCTCCGTCGTCGACGACGACGCCGTCGGGTATCTCGTCCAGGCGGCCGACCCGATCGCAGTCGCCTGGACCCTCGAAGGTCCCTCCGGGTCGGCACTGTCGATCGGGACGCCGATCGTCGATGAATGACGCCGTCGTCCGGATCCTGCTCGTCGCGGCCGTCGCCGGAGGCGCCCTCGTCGTCGCGTGGTGGGCCAACGGGCGGGCGACTCGGCGAGTCGCCCGGATGGAGGTCGACACCGGGGGCTTCTCGGGGCGTGTGCTCCTGTTCACCGACGCCGCATGCGGGTCCTGCGACGTCGCGCGGTCGGTTCTCGACGCCACCGGAGTGGAGTACGCCGAGGTGACGTACCGGGAGCACTCCGAGGGGATGCGGGCCGCCGGAATCTCGGCGGTGCCGCTCCTCGTGGTTCGCGACGAGGACGGCGCAACGGTGGGTCGGATCGGCGGCCGGCCCCCGAGGCGACAGGTCCAACGGCTCCTGGCCCGGGCTGGGCTCCTCTGATGGCTCGACCCTGGTTCGCGTAGTGTCCGGGATGCGGTCATCCGGGAGGTCATGGTGCGGAGTCCGTTGATCGCCGTGCTCGCCGGGGGCGCGTCACGCCGCATGGGCCGTGACAAGCCATTCGTGCGCGTCGCCGGCCGGCGGATGGCCGACTGGGTGCTGGAGGCGGCGGAGTCGGTGGGGGAGGTCCTCGTCGTCGGTCGTCTCGGCACGTTCCTCGATCGCCCCGCCGCCGTCGACATCGTCGGGGGCCGCCGGGGACCGGGCGCCGGCCTCGCCACCGCGCTGGCGCGAGCGCGAGGGCCGGTCGTGCTCGTCGCCGCCGACCAGCCCTGGCTGCGGCCGACGACGCTCCGTGCCCTCGTGGAGCGCTTCGACGGTCGGGCGGTGGTGCCTCGCGAGGACGGGCACTTCCAGGTCACGTGCGCCATCTACCCACCGTCGCTTGCCCGTCCGATGACCCACGCCGCCCGCCTGGGACGATCGATCCGATCGGTTCTCGAGACCCACGAGGTGGATCTCGTCGACGACTGGGCGTCGTGGGGGGAGGATGGGCGATCGTGGTACTCGGTGGACACCGAGGATGCGATCGAGCACGGTCTCGCTGCGTTCGGGCTGCCAGGGGTGGGGTAGGGCCGACCTTCGGTCAGCGGTCCGCGGTCAACAGGCAGTGGGCCGGTCCGACGCGACTCGTGTGCGATCAGATCACGTCGCCGGGCGCGCACCGTGTGGGGAGGAACGGTGCTCGCCACGCGGCGAGTGGGTTTGGGCCCCACGAGCACCGGCCGGCCAGGCAAATATCTCTCTGAACTACAAAATCGACTTACGCGCGATCGGCGCGCGTAAGAACGACACGCACGTAAATCACATCCATGGAGTTCATCGGCTACGATCGCCGCATGATCGAACATTGCGTGCGCTGCGGATCCCCGGCGGCGGTCCGGATGGCCTTCGATTACCAGGCCCGGACCGTGTGGCTGGACGACCTCGTCCAGACGATCGAGGCGGTGGGCGGGTACGCCATGTGCGAGTTCCATGCCGGACGGCTCACGCCGCCCGTGGGGTGGACGCTCATCGATCGCCGCGAGCCCGACCGGCCGCTGTTCGCCACGCTCGAAGTGGCCTAGCCGCCGTGCCCATCGACCGCGACGTGCTCGAAGCCGTCCGGGAGATGGACGAGCACGAGCTCCGTCGCCTGCTGATCCTCACCAAGGCCCGCCTCGAAGCGCAGGGTGCCGACTTCGATGGCGCGGCGCCGAACGTGCGGCTGCGCAGTCAGCTGGTGCGGTGCGGCAAGGACGGCTGCCGGACCTGCCCGCACGGACCGTATTGGTACGCACATTGGACCGAGAACGGCCGGCGCCGCTCTCGATACGTGGGAAAACTCGACCCCGAGGAATCCGTCAATCCCCTCGTCGGCGGTGCCGATGAGGGCGGCGTCGGATGAGGAGGAAGCACATGGCCGGTCGGAGGCGCCGCCCGGATTCGGTGGAGATTACGTGCGGTGCGTGCGGTGCATCGGACGCGATCCAGATCAAGCTCACCCTGCCGGACGGCACGGAGGTCGACTTCAGCTCGTGCCACCGTTGTGAGCATCGCTGGTGGGAGTCCAACGGCGAAGTGCTGGACCTGACCGCCGTGCTCGAGAAATCGCGTCGGATCTGATCGCTCCGACTTCCGCGTCGGCCACGGTACGCTCCGGCCCACCGTGGCCGTCCATGCCCAGCTCCCGCTGACCGAACGCATCGTCGAGGCCTTCCGCAGGGATCGGCGGGCCTTCGTGATCGTGGGATCGTTCCTCGGCACGTTGGTCGTGCTCGGGATCATGCGGTTCGACCAGGTGCTCGTCGCCAACACCCCGACCGGTGGCGACATGGGTGCCCATGTCCTCGTCCCCGCCTACGTGCGGGACAACCTGATCCCGAACCTGCGGGTGATGGGGTGGAGCAACGACTGGTACGCCGGCTTCCCCGTCCTGTACTTCTACTTCCCGCTTCCGGCGCTCACGATCGTCCTGCTGGATGTCGTCCTCCCGTATGGGGTCGCGTTCAAGCTCGTGACCGTCGCAGGGCTGGGCGCGCTCCCATTCGCGTCGTACTACTTCGCCCGGTCGATGGGGTTCTCGCGTCCTGTCTCGCTGGTGGGCGGCATCTCGGGATTCACGTTCGTGTTCATGGAGAGCTTCTCCATCTTCGGGGCGAACACCCTCTCCACGCTCGCCGGCGAATACTCGTTCTCCTGGTCCTTCGCCCTCTCGCTGGTGTACCTCGGGATGCTCATCCGCAATGTCCGGGAGGGCCGCGGCTTCACCGTCGGCACCGGTGTCGTCCTGGCGCTGACGGCGCTGTCGCACATCATCACGACCGCCGTGATCGTGGTTGCGTCCCTCCCGCTGCTGTTTCGGAGGCGCGGGCCGGAGAACCTCGGCGGCTCCTGG
Source organism: Acidimicrobiia bacterium (assembly GCA_035458965.1). Lineage (GTDB taxonomy): Bacteria > Actinomycetota > Acidimicrobiia > Spongiisociales > UBA11373 > DATHYU01. Next base: position 5,273 of record DATHYU010000204.1, read on the forward strand.
GGTCTCGGGTTCGCCCTCGCCGCGTTCTGGGCGCTGCCGCTGCTGGCCACGTTCGGCGCCTACACGACCGACATGGGGTGGCAGCCGGTGCAGGGCTTCCAGAACGTCGTCCCCCGGGAGCTCTGGCCGATCGTGCTGCTTGCAACGGTCGGGGTGCTCTGGTCGGTAGCCCGCAAGCACATCATCGGCCCCGCTCTCGCCCTCCTGGTGCTTCCGGTCGCCGGGTTCTATCTCATCGAGTACTTCGACTACACGAAGCTCTACAACGCCCGGCTCCTTCCCTTCTGGTACTACGCCGCCTACCTGTTCGCCGGACTGGCCGTGGGCATGGCCGTCGTGGCCGTCGCGCGGCGGTTCCATCCGTCCCCGACGACGATTTGGGCCGGCACGGCGGTCGCCGTCGCGTTCTTCCTCGTCGCCGGAGGCATCGGCGTCAACAAGGCGCCGGCGTGGTCCAAATGGAACTTCTCGGGATACGAGGCCAAGCAGACCTTCGCCTACGACGCGGAGGGCAATGCGATCCTCCAGAACGACCACTGGGTGGAGTACGAGTCGCTCATGCAGACCCTCGACGAGCTGCCGCCCGGCCGCGTCATGTGGGAGGCCAACTCCGGCCTGAACTCGTACGGGACGCCGATGGCCCTCATGCTGACGGGGTATTGGACGGAGGGCAGCAACCCGTCGATGGAGGGGCTGCTCTTCGAATCCTCGCTCACGACGCCGTTCCACTTCCTCAACGCCGCCGAGGTGAGCTCGCGGCCCTCGAACCCCGTCGGCGGCCTCAACTACCACCGGCTCGACTTCTCCCGGGCGGTCGAGCATCTCGCCCTGTACAACGTGTCGTACTACGTCTCGTACACCGACGAGGCGACCGAGGCGGCGGGGACCTTCGGGCTCGAGCAGCTGGCCGTGACCGAACCGTTCACGGTGTGGAAGCTGCCCGAGTCGTCCCTGGTCGACGTGGCCACCTTCGAGCCGATCGTCTGGGAGGGCGAGGGGGGCTTCGTCGAAGCCGCTCTCGAGTGGTACGACGACGTGGAGCGGCTCGATCGCTGGCTGGTCATGGACGGGCCGGAGGAGTGGCAGCGGGTCGGCGAGATCAGCCGGTCCACCGTTCGCGAGCGCATCTCCGCCTCGGGCTTCGTCAGCGACGTGGTGCTCGAGGACCATCGGGTCTCGTTCAGCACCACGGCGGTCGGCGTGCCGCACCTCGTCAAGGTCTCGGCGTTCCCGAACTGGCGGGCCGACGGGGCCGAGGGGCCCTATCGGGCGGCGCCGTCGCTCATGGTCGTGATCCCGACCCAGGAGGACGTCGTCATCGAGTTCCGCAACACCTGGGCGGAGACGTCGGGCCTCATCTTGACCTTCGCGGCCCTCGTCTTCCTGGCCTTCCTCGCCGGTCGGCGGCGGCGACGGCGCCGGGAGGACGATCTCGTCGGAGCCGAGTGACCTAGCGCTCGCGCCAGAGCTGAAGCCTGATCCGCACCAGGCCCACGATGGTCCGCGGCACCCTGCTGAGGAAGCTCGACCGGGCCTCACGCAGCTCTTCGACCACGGCGGGGATCTCCCGAATCCGGTAGCCGGCCCGCTCGGCCCGGATCACGAGCTCGGTGTCGAAGAGGTCGAGGGTCGAGACCACGAAGGGGACGACGGCTCCCACGACCTCGCGGCGGACCGCCTTCATGCCGTGGGTGTCGGAGACCTTCGACCGGAAGAGGGCGCGGAGCAGGAGATTGAAGACGAGCGTGCCCATCCGACGCAGGGTGCCCCGCCGATCGTCTGATCCGGGGACCCGCTTGGAGGCGAGGACGAGGTCGGCGCTGTCGGCGAGCGCCAGCACTTCGCCGAGGAACGCCCCCGAGAAGTAGTCGATGTCGAAGTTGACGACCCACTCGCCCGTCGCCTCCCGGAACCCGGCGCGCATGGCGGCGCCGTAGTTCGGTTCGGGCAACGAGAGGACGCGCACCCGGGCGTCACGGTCCGCGAGATCGCGGGCGACGCGCACGGTCCCGTCGATCGAGCCGTTCTCGGCGAGGATCACCTCGAACGGCACACCGAGGGGCTCGATCTCGCCGACGAGGTCCGGAACCGCCTCGGGCAGGTACCCGGCCTCGTTGTGGATCGGGACGACGACGCTGATGCGAAGGCCATCGGACATGGACGGCGAGTCTACGGTGATGCCGGGTGGATGCCGACATCACGAGATCGACCCGACGCGGCGGTAGGCTCACGCTCGAATGGATCTGGACGCGATCTTCAAGGCCTATGACGTGCGCGGGCTCGTACCCGGGCAACTCGACGATGACGCAGCGCGCCGGATCGGGGCCGCCTTCGCCCGATTCGCCGGCGCGCCCCGGATCGCCGTCGGCCGTGACTGCCGGCTGTCGTCACCGGGGCTCGCCGCCGCCCTCACGGACGGCATCCTGTCCCAAGGGGTCGATGTCGACGACCTCGGGATGATCACCACGGACATGGTGTATTACGCCGCCGGTGCGCTCGACGAGCCCGGAGCGATGGTCACGGCGTCCCACAACCCGAAGGGGTACAACGGGATCAAGCTCTGCCTCGCCGGGGCGGCTCCCGTCGGTGTCGAGTCGGGTCTCGTCGAGATCAAGGCCGACGCGGCGGCCGGGCCCTCCGATGCCGACGACCACGGCGTGGTGCGGCATCGGTCGATCCTCGACGACTACGTCGACCATCTGTTGTCCATCGTCGATCCCGGGGTGATAGCACCGCTGCGGGTCGCCGCCGACGGGGGCAACGGCGTTGCCGGGGTCGCGGTGCCCGCCGTCTTCGAGCGGCTTCCCGCCGAGCTGATCGGCCTCTACCTCGAGCCCGACGGCACCTTCCCGAACCATCATCCCGACCCGCTGCGGCCCGAGAACCTCCGCGATCTCGAGGCGCTCATCGAAGCCGAGTCGCCGGCGCTCGGCGTGGCCTTCGACGGTGATGCCGACCGGGCCTTCTTCGTCGACGACCAGGGGGTGCCGGTGCCGGGAAGCACGGTCACCGCGATGGTGGCCTCCTGGTACCTCGCGAAGGAGCCGGGTGCTTCGATCGTGCACAACCTGATCTGCAGCCG
>DATHYU010000205.1:0-2419 GCA_035458965.1 Acidimicrobiia bacterium
GTGCCCGTTGCCGTGAGGGTGATCCCGCCTTCGCCGCCTCCGCCACCCGACGAGTTCACGGTCACGGTGATCGAATCGGTGACCGTGTTGCCGTCGCCGTCCATGGCCGAGGCGATGATCGTGTGCTCGCCGTCGCCGAGGACGATCGTGACGGGTGAACCGCTGCCGATGGAGGCGCCATCGGCCGTCCACGCGATGGAAGCGCTGAGGTCGCCGTCCTCGGCGTCGGACGCCGAACCTTCGAAGGTGATCGGCGCTCCGGAGGCGAAGGTGGCCTCGTCGCTCGGGCTCGTGATCGAGACGGTCGGCGGCGTGTCGGTCGGGCCGCCGCTTCCTCCGCTGCCGCCGCCCGACCCGGCGATGAGCGTCGCACCGAACGATGAGACGTCCAGCAACCGCTCCTTGATCCCGTCTCCGGAGTCATCGGTCCAGTTGAGGTTCCCGGCGTTGATGACAGCGCTATAGAGATTGCCCACGTCCGTGGCATTCCCCGGGTTGCTCACGCTGGCGCGCAGCGCCAGGGCGCCGGCGACATGCGGCGATGCCATCGACGTTCCGGAGATGGTCCCGTAGCTGCCCTGCTCGAGGGGGTAGGTCGAGAGGATGCAGACCCCGGGGGCGGCGATGTCGACGGCCGGGCCCCAGTTGGAGAAGTTGGCGAGCGTGTCGTCCCCGTCGCTGCGGCACGTCGATGCAGCCCCGCCACCCGCCAGTCCGTTGAAGTCGGCGAGGGCCGAGACCGTGAGCACGTTGTTGAACGCCGCAGGGCTGTAGTTCAAGGCGTTGGCGTCGGAGTTGCCGGCCGCCACGGCGAAGGCGACACCCGCATCGACCGCTCCCTGGATGGCGTCGTACTCGGCCTGGCTGAAGCCGCTGCCGCCGAGGCTCATATTGGCGACCTCGATCGTGGCGGCGTTGGCGGCGACCCAGTCGATGCCGGCGACGATCCACGAGGTGTAGCCGGAACCGCGCTTGCTGAGGACCTTCACCGACCAGATGCGGGCGCCGGGGGCGACGCCGACCACGCCGAAGTCGTTGTCGATGGCGCCGATGGTTCCGGCGACGTGGGTGCCGTGGTAGTGGTCGTCGTCGCCGCCGACGATGCAGCCGCCGCCGAAGGGCCCGCCGCTGGCGCAGTTGACGCCGCCGACCACGTTCAGGTCGGGATGCTCGAAGTCGACCCCGGTATCGATGACGGCGACGTCGACGTCGACCCGGAAGTCGTCGGTTCCGTCGATGTCGAGGTTGGTGTTGCTCCGGGCGAAGGATCGCTCGATGCCCGTCGGCATGTCCTGGGCGGCGATCGTGTGGAGGGCGTCGGCCTCGACGTAGGCGACGCGGGGGTTGCGGGCGAGGGCGGCAGCGCCCTGGGGGGAGATCGAGATCGAGAAGCCCTGGATGGCGTGCTCGTAGACGAAGCCGACCTGACCGCCGTGGGCGCGGGCAAGGCTCGCAGCGACGGCCGGCACGTTCGGGGTGCCGCGGTCGAGGACGACGATGTACGACTGGTCCGGACCCTGGGCCGTGGCCGCGGTGCTGCCCGCGAGCATTCCGGCCAGGAGCGTCACGGCGATCAGCACCGTACGGACCGACTTGCGTGGCTTGCGCATCCCCTCGTCCTCGCTCGAGCACACACAACGTACCGGCTGGCCGCCGTTTCCTCAAAGGTTGTTTGCGCGGACCTCCGATTCGGTCGCCGCGATGGCGCTGCGGCCCATGAAGCGATCCTGCTTGGTGCGCTCGCTGCGGCAGGCGCTGGAGTCGGGATCAGCGGTCCGCTTGCGGACACATCGGTTGGCCGGCCGAAGGCCCGACTTCGGGGGTTACTGCGAGGAGTTGTACACCGCCGGTCTCGCCATCGGCGCCGACGGCCTTCCCATCGTGGCCTACGGCGACGACCGCGGCGTCCACCTGATCCGCTGCCCCGACCTCGCCTGCACGCCACCGTAGAGCCCACTCCCGTCCGGAGCGCATCCGTGACGCCGCAGAGAACCCCCTGGCAGGTCTGCTTCCAGGGGGTTCGTGCCTCCGAGGGGTGGGCCCCGAACCCGGCCTGGATCCGCGGGACGGTCCCGACACCGGCGGCGATGCCCTCCCAATCGTCGGGTGTGGGGCGGATATCAAGGTGCCGGATCTGGCGCCGTTGCGAAGTGCCGCCAACCATACTGACGGCAACCCGAACGTCCGACACAGGAGACCTGATGCGTCCTCGACCCCTGGCCATCCTCACCCTCACCGCGTGCGCCGTCGTCCTCGCGGTCGGAGCCTGCTCGGACGGCCAGTCGGACGAGGCGACGACCGTGACCGTCACCCACCCCCCGGTGACACCCGTCGGGACCATCCCGGGAGCGGCCGACGGCGTCGGGACCCTGCGCCTGTTCCATGCCGACGCGACCTTCGAGGACATCGGCTCCGGCTC
>DATHYU010000206.1:0-2505 GCA_035458965.1 Acidimicrobiia bacterium
GATGGTCCTCCCGGCGGATCGCGCCATCGCCGCGCTCACTGCGGCCGAGCTCGAGGCCCAGGCCTCCCGGACGTTCGCGTCGCTCACACCGCAGGCATGCCGGTTCACGACGTTCGACTTCGCACTGTGCGCCGAGGCCGAGTTCTTCTCCCCCACCGAGAGAACGGCGCACGACGCCCTCGTCGAGGCCGCCGTGGCCTTCGCCGCCTACGCGTGGATCCCCCTGTCGATCAGCAGTGCCGACCTCGAGGAAGTGAAGACCACCTCGCTCGACGAGGTCGGCGACGCCCTCCGGGACGCATCGACCACGATCGCCTCGGCGGACCCGAACGACCCGCGGTTCCAACGCCTGGCATCGTCACTGGACGACCTCGCCGCCTTCACCGAGGAGATCGGCAACGCCCGTTTCTCGGCGAACGGCGTCAACGACGGCTTCGACCAGATGCGCGAATGGATCTGTGAGATCCAAGGGGACTTCCCGCCACCCGACCCCGTCACCGCCGAGGGAGGGACCACCGTCGAGATCGCCGGCTTCGCCGACGTGTGGTTCTCCTACGCCGGCCGCTGCGAAGGGTGATCGTCGACCTCGAGCCGGACGTCGCCGCACTGGTGCAGACGGACCCGGTGCTGGCGACGGCCCGGGCCGTCACCGGTCCCATCCACCTCCGGCTGCGTGACCCCGGCCTCGGCACGCTCCTCCACCTCATCCTCGAGCAGCAGATCTCGATCGACGCCGCCCGGGCCATGTACGCCCGGCTGCTCGCGACGGCCGGAGGAGTCGTGACGCCGGAGGCGATCCTCCAGATGGACGACGAGACGATGCGCTCGTGCGGGTTCACCCGGCAGAAGACCGGGTACGCGAGGGGCCTCGCCCGGGCCGTCGCCGACGGCGAGCTCGATCTCGTCGGGCTCGCCGAGGCAAGCCCTGCCGAAGCGACCGCCATCCTCACGACGCGACGGGGTATCGGGCCGTGGACCGCCGCCAACTACCGGCTCTGGGCCCTCGGCGACCGCGACGTCTTCCCGACGGGCGATCTCGCCCTCGCGATCGGATGGCAGGAGCTGGCGGAGCTCACCGAGCGGCCGACGTACCGCGAGCTCGACGAGAGGGCCGAACGCTGGCGCCCCCACCGCACGGCGGCCGCCCTCCTCATCTGGAACCACTACCTGGCGGTCCGGGGCCGGGCCTGATCGGTCAGCCGACCGCGCCGTCTTCGACGTACACGCGGCGCAACAGCGGGTCTGCTCGATCCAGGATGCCGCGCACCGTGACCTCGGCGTCACGCTCGGGCGGCTCCGCGTCCCCGAGGAAGACATGGGCCACGACCTCCCGTCCGCCGTAGGCACCCGACCGAAGGTGACCGATACGGATCACCGCCATCGCGGGCCGCCCGGTCGCGCCGGGACGTTCCGCCCGCAGCACCTCACCCGTCACCGAGAGGGGCCGCCCGGCGTAGCGCTCCTCGAACACCTCCAGCGCGGCCATCACGCCGCGACTGCCGTCGAGCACGTCCGCGATGAGGGCGTCGAGGTCCACCGGACGTGCCTCGGAGACGATCGGAACCCGTTCGACGGGGGCGGCGATGACGGCGAGCTCCTCCTCCACCGGGGGCAGCGGGGTCGACTCGGGACGCGGCGAGGCGTCGAACTCGGCGGCGACGGCGGCCAGGGCCCGCACGGTGTCGATGATCTCGCCCGCGGCGTCGGGCGTCCCGCCGCGACGGAGCTCCACCTCGCCGTCACGGATGGTGGGTTGGCCCGCCGAGACGAGGAAGGCGGCCGCGACCGACCGCCGACGCGACGTCAGGAAGGCGGCCAGGCGATCCGGGTCGGACGCCTTGATGCGAACCGCCTCATCGAAGGCGGCATCGCCGACCTCTGGATCGGCGAGGCCCAGACGGCGTCCGAAGCGGCTCCACCCCGACTCGGGACGAAGCCGGTAGTCGAGGCCGGCACCCGAGAAGCCGAGCGTGAAGATCGTGATCACCGAGTCGTCGTCTTTCTCTTGCTCGACCCCGAGTTGGAACCCTTGGACGACTCCCCCGAGCGCGTGGCGCCTGGTCAACGACGCCGGCCGGGCCGACACGCCGAGCACGGCGGCCGCCTCGGCCCAGGCCGAGTTCTGTGCGGCCCTCCGTCGCGCGGTGGCGGAGAAGACCGCCCAGAGCACGACCGCCACGATGCCTGCGATGAAGGCGAAGGGCCCGAAGGCGTCCACGTGGCGAGTGTACGGTGCAACCCCCGGGACTGCCCCGGGGTTCTGTGGGGTATGCAGGCCATGGTCTCGATCGATGTCGAAGCGCTCCCCGACCGCCTGGCGGGTGACCTCGACGCATCGTTCCCGGATCTCGTGCGGGCGCTCCAGGACGATCTCTACACCGGAGCGCTCCGCCTGACGCGCGACCACCACGCCGCCGAGGACATCACCCAGGAGGCGCTCGTCCGGGCCTACCGGGCCCTCGGCGGCTACGCGCCCGATCGAATCCGGGCGCTGCGGCTCCGCGG
>DATHYU010000207.1:0-2773 GCA_035458965.1 Acidimicrobiia bacterium
CTCGAGCCCGTCGTCACGCGCCGTCGACGCGGCCTGGGACGCCAGCCCGGCCCGGTGCATCGCCCGGTACAGCCAGTCACCGGATCGATCGCCGGTGAACATCCGCCCGGTGCGATTCGCGCCGTGCGCGCCCGGCGCCAGCCCGACGACGAGCACCCTCGCATCGGGGTCGCCGAACCCGGGGACGGGCCGACCCCAGTAGACGTCGTCGCGGTAGGCCGCCCGCTTCTCGACGGCGACCTCCTCCCGCCACGCCACGAGACGCGGGCATCGCCGACATGCGGCGATCTCGGCGGCGAGGGCGACCACGTCCATGGGGACGACCGTACCGGACGGCCACGCCGACCACGCAAAGCAGTTCTCCCCACCGCGCCGGGCGCGGATGGGGACGATCCTGTGGACAACCCGGCGGAGGCCCCTTCGACATGGGGCTTCGCGACCCCCGCCTGTGGACGTGTCCGGACCCGGGGGGGCCGAAGGACCCGTTGCGCCGCCACGGAGGGTCGTGATAGCGTGCGGCGGCAGCCCCGTCGATGGGAGCTCATATCGTGGCGAAGCGGATGCGCGACGTTGCCGGTCTGACCGACGGCGTCGGCATGTACCTGGAATCCGTCTCCGATCACGGGCTGCTCACCGCCGAGGACGAGGTCCGGCTGGCGCGCGCCATGGAGAAGGGCCGCAGCGCCCAGGCGAAGCTCGAGACGGCGGCAGCCCTGCCGCCCGACGAGCGAGCCCGCCTCTTCCGGCTCGTCCACCAGGCCGACGAGGCGAAGGCCGAGTTCATCCGGTCGAACCTCCGGCTCGTGATCTCGATCGCCAAGCGCTACACCGGACGCGGGCTCGATCTGCTCGACCTCGTCCAGGAGGGAAACCTGGGCCTCATCCGAGCGGTCGAGAAGTTCGACTGGCGCAAGGGGTTCAAGTTCTCGACGTACGCGACCTGGTGGATCCGCCAGGCGATCACACGCGGCCTGGGAAACCAGGGGCGGACCATCCGGCTCCCCGTCCACATGGTCGACGTCGTGCGCACCGTCCAGGAGACAGCCCTCACGCTGGGCGAGCAGCACCGCAGGCGGCCCACCATCGCCGAGATCTCCGAGGCCAGCGGCCTCGACGAGGAACGGGTCCGGATCGCACTCGAGGCCCCGGGCGACACGGTGTCCCTCGACCGGTCCGTCGGCACCGAAGGCGACGCCGAGCTCGCCGACTTCATCGAGGACGACCGGGCCACCGATCCGTTCGTCGCTGCGGCCGAGCACTCGGCGAGGATCCAGCTCGAGCGGGCGATGTGCGCGCTCGACGACCGCGAACGGGCGGTGATCCGGCTTCGCTACGGGCTCGACGGGGTCACACCCCGAACGTTGTCGGATGTCGGCAAGGCGTTCGATCTCACCCGCGAACGGATCCGCCAGATCGAGGGTCGGGCCCTCGCGAAGCTCCGCCACCCGAGCTGCTCGTTCGACCTCGAGAGCCTGCTGTAGCGGGCGGCAGGCCTTCGAAGCGACCTCACCCGCTCCTGAGCCACGCCGTGGGTATCCCGACGTCGATCCGGTCGATCAACCCGCGACGGCCGAACAGGGCGGCGGTGGTCTCGGGGTCGAGGTGCTCGGAGCCCCGCGTCTCACGGCCGTCCGACCACGTGACGCTGGCCCAGGGGGCGCCTTCCTCGAGGTGGTAGACGACCGGGACACCGCAGTAGGTGAACCCGAGCGTGCCGGCCTCGAGCCGGCCACCGTCGCCGAGCACCCGCCAGGGCCGGGGCTCCTCGAGGAACTCCCGAAGCGACAGCACGACGGGCCGGAACCGGAGTCGGCCGCCATCGACGACGACCCCGAGCTCGCCCCAGCGGAGGAGCACGCCCTCCTTGACCTGGCCGGTCATCCCCGGCTGCTGCGCGCCGGTGTGGCCAGGGGTGTGTGAGTGCGGATCCGTCGGGAACGTGCCCTGCTCGACGACGTCCTTCTGGTATCCGAGTCCGGCTCGGATACGGACGTACCGATCGGCCAGCGCGTCCACGACGTCTCCGGGCAGGCCGCCCTCGACGGCCCTCACGACCTGCACATGCACGGCGAGCAGGAGCTTCGAGACCATGTGCCAGTACACGGACCCGAGGCCCTCGTACCGATACATCGTCCCCGACCGGCCGGTGAAGGAGGCGTGGTGGAAGACGGACTCGTACAGATCGAGGACCTCCCGGCGACCATCCGGCGAGAGCCCGTCGATCGACGACAGCGCCGCCGCCAGAGGCTCGGCGGAGCGGAACGCGGCGTCGAACCGGACCCGGCCCTCGACATCGCGCGACAGGATCCCCACCCCGGCGTCGAGCAGCGAGCGGGCCGCGGCGCCGAGCGCCTCTTCGGGAACGACGTTCTTGTCCGAGAACGGAGGAAGCGCCCGGTTGGGATACAGCATGAACGTGTGCTGGTCCTCGCGGTACAGCGGGCTCTCGAACATGGTGTCGACGAGGTGCACCACCTCCTCGACGGCGAGATCCTGGCCGGACAGCACCGCGACCTGGCCCTCGAGCATCTCGTAGAGGGGCTCGAGGTGGGCACTGCCGGGCTCGAAGTGCACGAGGCAGTACGACTCGAAGAGCCCGTCCGTGCGCCGACCGGTCCGCACGACCTGGTCGAGGAACGGCGTGACCGACGAGAGGAAGCGGCGCAGCGCCGCCACCGGGACGGAGACATGCCGACCGGGGCCTGCCTCGTAGGCCTTCGCCCGGTAGCCGGAGAACACCTCGCCGAGGCCGTCGAGCAGGGAACGCCGGTCC
>DATHYU010000208.1:0-2167 GCA_035458965.1 Acidimicrobiia bacterium
ACGGCATCGCCGCGGCGGGCGCTCAGCTCGGCGAGCATGGCCGCCAGGGTCGACATCCAGCTCTTCTCGCCGAGGTCCCGATTCCGCTCGAATCCGCGGCGAGTCCACTCCACGGCTCGGTCGAGCTCGCCGGCGAGGAGCTCGAGAAACAGGCCATGGAAGGGTGCGACGGTGTCGGCGCCCACGGAGTCCCCAAGATCACGAGCCCGTTCCAGCGCTGCGCGGCCCTCCTCGTACTGGGCCAGGAAGCCGTGGAATCCCGCCAGCACGGCCCATGCCCGGGCTTCGACCCAGCGGTCCGGGATTCCCCGTGCCAGCCATGCCCGGGTGTGCGCAAGGCCCTCCGAGGCGGGTGCAAAACCCCAGTGCATGTGGAGGGTCACCCACAACTCCGCCTCGGCCTCGAGGCCGGCGTCGCCGTGCAGGACGGCCGTCTCGACAACCCGTCGGGCGACGACGACCCCGTCCTCCCGATCCCGCCAGTTGATGACGCCGATCAAGGCCCAGGCCGCACCGACCTCGTCGCCGAGCGAACGAAGCTCCTGCGCGATGGCCTCCGACCTACCGAGCATCTCGTCGACGGGGATCTCCTCCGCGGTGCTGGTGGCCACCTCGAGCAATCCGGCACCGGCAAGCAAGGCCACGCGCCGGCGCCCGGCGGCATCGGCATCGGTCTCGAGGCGGACGAGTTCGTCGCGGGCGCGGTCGTACGACCCGGCCCGATGGAGGACCCGGCCCAGATGCAGTCGCGTCTCAAACGCGTCGACACCTGGCAGCAGCGACGCGGCTCGCTCGAAGAGACGGATCGCAGCGGTGATGTCACCGGTTCGCTCTGCGGCCACCCCTGCGTCGTGGGAACGCATCCCGGCCTCCTGTGCGAGGGCTTGGCTACGCTCGCCATCGCCGCCGACGTCGTGGAGGAGCCGGAACGCCTGGTCGAAGTGGTGCGCGATGATGGCTCCGAGCCCGGACCCGTCGCCGGCGCGATCGACGAGCGATCGTCCGAAGCGCTCGTGGAGATCGGCCCGCACGTGCTTGGGGATCGATGAGTACGCCACGTCTCGAATGAGCGCGTGACGGAATCGGAAGGCGGCGTCCCCGGGGAACTCGGACCGGTCGGGACGGATCAACTCCTTGCGAACGAGGTTCGAAACGATGTCGGCGACCTCTGGGAGCTCCGGAGCTACCGCCTCGACCGATCCGAGGTGGAAGAGATCCCCTTCGACCGCCCCGCGCTCCAGCACGGTTCGTTCGGACGTGTCGAGACGGTCGAGCCGTGCGCTGATCAGGGACTGGATGCTCGCCGGTACGGAAACCTCGAGGAGGTCGACCGTGTGCCATCCAGAGCCGGAACGAGTGATCCTCCCATCGTCGACCAGCTCGGCGACCATCTCCTCCACGAAGAGCGGATTCCCACCGGCGGCGCCACTCACGAGCTCGACGACCTCCGGCGCCACGCCGCTCCCGAGCAGGTTCTCGATGAGCGCGCTCGACTCCTCGACCGACAAAGGCTGGAGAAGGGTCGACGACGCATTGGCCTTTCCGCCGCCCCAGGTCGGCCGCCCGTCCAGGAGCTCGGGACGGGCGGTGCAGAGCAGCAGGACCGGAGAGCGGCGTGACCAATCGGCGATGTGATCGATGAGATCGAGCAACATCGGCTCCGCCCAGTGGATGTCGTCGAAGACCGCGACCAACGGCTTCTCCGTGGCAGCACGCTCCAGGAAGGTGCGGATGGCCCAGAATCCGTCCTCGCGGGACACCGGATCCGTGGTGGCACCGAGGATCCCGGCGAGCTTCGTCGCCACCTCGGCGGCGTCGGGATCTCCGGCGAGGGTCTCCAGGATGCCGGTCACCAATGCAGGGCCGCGAGCGACCTCGTCCACGCCGACGACCGACCGCACGATCTGGTCGACGGGCCAGAACGTGATGCCCTCTCCGTACGACAGGCAGCGGCCCCGGTGGATCATGGCGTGATCCGCCTCCCGCAGGAACTCCTCGACGAGCCGCGTCTTGCCGACGCCGGCGGGCCCGACGACGGTGGCCAGGAAGGTGGACGAATCCTCGGTCGCCGCGGCGAGGGCGTCCTCGAGCGCCCGCAGGTGCCGGGCGCGTCCGACCATCGGCGAGTCCAGGTGCCGCTGCCGACCTGCCGCGTCGGGAGTGACGG
>DATHYU010000209.1:0-6241 GCA_035458965.1 Acidimicrobiia bacterium
CACACCGACGCGTTGACGATGGCCGACAACCTGATGACCACCCGCCTCGCCGTGAAGGAGGTCGCCCTCGAGCACGGGATCTACGCAACCTTCATGCCGAAGCCGCTCGAGGGTGTCGACGGCAACGCCCTCCACCTCCACCTGTCGCTGTTCCAGGACGACCGAAACGTCTTTCACGACGTGGCCGGCGAGCACGGGCTCTCGGACATCGCCAAGGGGTTCATCGCCGGCCTCCTGCGCCACGGCCCGGAGATCACCGCCGTCACGAACCAGTGGGTGAACTCCTACAAGCGCCTCGTCGCCGGCTTCGAGGCGCCCGTCTACCTGACGTGGGCCCGCAACAACCAGTCGGCCCTCGTGCGGATCCCCACGCCGAAGCGGGACAAGGTCGACAGCACGCGCATCGAGTACCGGGCAGCGGACCCGGCCACGAACCCGTACCTGGCGTTCTCGGTGATCCTGGCGGCCGGCCTCCGGGGCATCGAGCAGGGCTACGACCTGCCTGCCGAGACCGTCCAGAACATGTACGCCATGACGCCCGACGACCTCAGCGACGCCGGGGTGGGACGGCTCCCGGGGACCCTGTCGGAGGCGCTCGACCTCATGGAGGGATCCGAGCTCATGGCCGAGGCCCTGGGAGACCACGTGTTCGCCTGGTTCCTCCGCAACAAGCGCAAGGAATGGGACCGGTACCAGCGCCACGTCTCCCGATTCGAGCTGACCGAGTACTTGCCGATCCTCTGATGCTGGTCGCGGTCCACCCCGAGAACCCCGCCGTCACCCTCACCGACGGGCTCCTCGCGGCGGGTTTCCGGCCCGTCCCGGTCTCCGACGTCGCGGCGATCGCCGATCAGGCACCCGACGAAGGTTGGGGCGCCGTGGTCATCGAGCTCGGCGACACGCCTGGATCGGCGATCGCCGTCGCGCGGAAGATCCGTGACGAGGGTGGGGCGCCGGTGCTGGTGGTCGCCTCCCGGGCCCAGATCGGGGAGCTCGCCGAGACCGACGCCTTCGACGACTTCGTCCTCACGCCGCTCGACCCCCAGGAACTGGCGCTGCGGATGCGCCGGCTCGCCGGCGAGGACCGCGACGAGCCCCACCAGGAGATCCTCCGTCACGGCGATCTGGAACTGAACACCGCGACCTACCAGGCCAGGCTCGGCACCGCTCCCCTCGATCTCACGTACATGGAGTACGAGCTCCTCCGCTTCTTCGTCTCCCATCCAGCCCGGGCCTGGAGCCGCGAACAGCTGCTCCAGCGGGTCTGGGGCTACGACTACTTCGGCGGCGCCCGCACCGTGGACGTCCACGTGCGGCGGCTGCGCGCCAAACTGGGCGAGGAGCGGGCGTCGTGGATCACGACGATCCGGTCCGTGGGCTACCGGTTCGGGTGAGCGTCTCCGTCGTCCTTGCGGTCCTCGACGCCGCCGAGGTGGTGGCCGGGGCGATCGAGTCGGCGCTCGGCCAGTCCTACGACGGCGCCCTCGAGGTGATCGTCGCCCACGGGCCGAGCACCGACGACACCGCCGCGGTCCTGGCCGGGTTCGGCGGCCGGATCACCGTCGTGCCCAACCCGACCGGCGGCAGGTCGAGCGGGCTCAACGCCGCGATCGCCGCAGCGTCGGGCACGGTGATCGTCCGATGCGACGCGCAGGCCCGTCTGCCCGCCGACTACGTCGCAACCGCGGTGGCGCTCCTGGACGAGACCGGCGCCGACGTCGTGGGGGGCATCCAGGACGCCCAGGGGATCACGCCCACCGAGCGGGCGATCGCGATCGCCCAGTCGACGCCACTCGGCGTCGGCGATGCCCGCTATCGGACCGCCGGCGCGCCCGGCGACGTGGACACCGTCTATCTCGGGGTGTTCCGCCGCGAGGCGCTCGCCCGGGTCGGCGGCTTCGACGAGACCCTTGCGATCAACGAGGACTACGACACGTACTGGAGGATCCGCGAGACCGGCGGCAGGATCCGGTTCGATCCGTCGCTGCGCGTCGCCTATCGGCCGCGATCGTCGTTCAGCGACCTGTGGACCCAGTACTTCCGCTACGGGACGTGGAAGCGCGAGATGCTGCGCCGCCACCCGCGATCCCTGCGATGGCGACAGCTCGCCGCCCCGTTCCTCGTCGCCGGCCTCGGCGCCTCCGCGGTGGTGGCGGGCTTCGGATCGCGGCCCATCGGAGCCATCCTCCCCGCCGTCTACCTCGCCGTCCTCCTCGGAGCCGCAGCGGTGCTCCCCATCACCCGTCGCGACCCCGCCGCGCTGCGCGTCCCGATCGCGATCGCCACGATGCACGTCGCCTGGGGTCTCGGGTTCCTCGTCGGCCGTCCGTGATGCGCGTCATCACGCCGGAGAACGACTACCGCCCGGTGACCGCGATCGCGCCCGGGGCGCCGCGCCTCACCGTGACCGTCGTCGTCGCGGCCCCCGACGACTCGGAGCCGCTGCAGCGCACGCTCGACGCCGTGGCCTCCCAGCGCGGGTACCCGAAGGACCTCGTCTCCGTCGAGACGCTCGACATCGGCACCGTCCGCCGTGAGACCGGGGAACGGTCCCGGGCCCGCAACCTCGGCGCCCGACACGCCGACGGAGACGTGCTCCTCTTCCTCGATACCGGGGGGGTCCCCGCCCCGGACCTCGTCGCCCGCCACCTCGACTGGCATCACCGCTCGGACGGCCTCGTCGTCGTCGGCCCCGTCGAGGACCCCGACGGGCCGGATCCCGAACGACGGGCGTTCCTGCGCCGGACCGCGGACCTCCGCCACGGGGCCGAGGGCTTCCGAGGGTTCACACCGGGCAACGTCTCACTCGGGAGAGAGGCCTTCGTCGCCAGCGGCGGCTTCGCCGAGGATCTCCCCGACGACGAGGCGGAGATCGAGCTCGGCTACCGCCTGTTCACGGACGGCCTGCTCCTCGTCCACGACGCCGCCGCCACCGTGGCCCGCCCCGGCGGAGCGCAGCCTGGAGCGGTGCGATCAGCGCGGATCCCCCATCGCTTCTCTCGGAGCCCAGCCGACCGGGGACCGTTTCCCGTTCCGAAGGTCTCGGTCGTCGTCGCCCCGGCGGCCGGGCGCCGCCGCGGGGAGCTCCTCCAGCAGCTCCAGGCCCAGACCACCGCCGATTGGGAGGCGTGGTTCCCGCTCGACCACGTCGAAGGGGATCCCCGCCTGCGGCGGCTCCCCGACGCGGCAGGCGACGACGACAGCCGAGTCCTTCGAGCGATCGCCGCCGCAGGGGGCGAGTACGTCGCCGTGCTCTCGGGGTCGGCGGCGCCGGCGCCGGACGCCCTCGCCCTCGCCGTCGCCGAGCTCGACGCCGTGCCCCGTGCCGGCCGGGTCACCACCGGCATCGCCATATGGGTGCCGGCGGCAGGGCTTCGCGTCGACGACCCCGAGACAGCGGCCCGGGCATGGGGTTTCACCGGCCTGCCCGTCTTCTCGATGGCGAGACGGAGGGACTGGAACAAGCTCATCGAGGGTCCCGCGGGCGTGGCCGGTGCCTGGAGGGCCCTCACCGAGCTCACCCGGCCGGTGGTCGTCGAACGGAACCTGATCACGGTGCCGGAGCCGGCCGGATCGCCGCCCGGGTCTCTGTCGCCCCTCGAGGACGAATCGACCGCCCCCCGGCCCCCATCGCCCGCACATCGGGTCCGGGCCTGGTTCCGGCGCGGCGCCCGTCGCGTCCCGATCGCCGTCATCGGTGACGATCGCTCCCAGCGAGCCCTGCGAACGTGGGCGGGCAGCTGGGCCCGGCTCGTGGAGGATCGATCGGCGCGGGCACTCGTCCTCGCCGGGGCGACGCTGGACGCGGCGACATGGGAGGAGGTGTGGCCGTGGGACCACCCGCGACGCGAGCGCATCGCCGTCGGCGTGACAGCCGGGGCCGGCCCCTCCGACGAGTGGGCCGACTTCCTGGCGACGTGCGTCGCCGTCGGCGCGGCGACCGAGGCCGATGCGGCCATCCTCCGACGGTGGGGCGTGGCCGACGCCGTCGTATCGGGCCATCCGGCCGGCTCGGCCGACGCTCTCGCCCTCCTCGACACCCTGGTCGAGGCCCTGTGACCCTGAGGCCGGTGCCGGGCCCCGTCAGACGGTGAGGGCCGCGACCACGGCGGGAAGCGACATCCTCCAGTGGGGCAGCGGCGGGATGCCGAGCTCCTCGCGGCGCTCGGAGCCGAGCACGGAGTAGGCGGGGCGACGGGCCGGGGTCGGGTAGTCCTCGGTGCCGCACGCCGAGATCAGCCCCGGGTCGAGGCCCGCCTCGGCAACGGCGGCACGCGCCAGGTCGAACCACGTGGTCTCGCCGACGTTGGTGAGGGGCCACAGCCCGGTGGCCCCGTGGGCGAGCGCCGCGATGGTCGCCCGGGCGAGGTCGCCGGCGACCGTCGGGCAGCCGCGCTGATCGTCGACCACCCGGAGATCGCGTTCCTGCACGAGTCGCAGCATGGTGGCGACGAAGTTCGGCGGGGTCCCCGAGATCATCCACGACGTCCGGATCACCAGCGACGTGGCGTGGTCGAGCGCGGCGTGCTCGCCGGCCAGCTTGGTGCGGCCGTAGGCGTTGATGGGGTCGGTCGGGTCCGACTCGACATACGGCCGGTCGCCCTCGCCGTCGAAGACGTAGTCGGTCGAGTACGTCACGAAGGGGACGCCCCGGCCCGCCGCCCAGGCCGCCATCACCCCGACGCTCTCGCCGTTCACCGTGGTGGCGAGCTCCTCCTCCGACTCGGCCCGGTCGACGGCGGTGTAGGCGGCGCAGTTGATGATCGCCCGCGGGCCCGCCGCGTCGAGGAACGCGGCCAGCGACCCCGGGCGGGCGAGATCGAGCTCGGCGTAGGACGGAAACATCGCGTCGCCGAGAACGGCTCGAAAGGCCGTGCCGAGCTGTCCGGAGCCGCCGGTGACGAGAACGCTCACTCGGCGTCGATCTCCGAGCGTTCCCCCAGGGTCATCTCCACGAACGACGGCGGTGCCGCCCCGTGGATCCGCGCCCCGCGGCCCAGCAGGGAGTCGCGGATGCGCCAGCCGTGGATCTCGGACTCGTCCATCACGATGGACGACTCGATCGCCGCGTCGGTGATCCGGCAGTTGTCGCCGATGCTGGTCAGGGGCCCGATGGTCGTGCGCTGCATCCGCACGTTGTCACCGATCACGGCAGGTCCGGTGATGTCGCAATCGACGATCTGCGACCCCTTCCCCACGTGGACCTTGCCGCGGATGCGGGTGTCGACCACCTCGCCGACGATGTCGACGGCGAGGTCCGAGATGACCAGCTCCTGCGCGTGGAGGAGATCGGCCTTCGTCCCCGTGTCCTTCCACCAGTCCCCGACGATCGACGCCTTGACCGATCGGCCCGCATCGATCTGGTACTGGATCGCATCGGTGATCTCCAGCTCGCCGCGTGCCGAGGGCGCGATGTTCGCGATCGCCTCGCCGATCGTGTCGTCGAAGAGGTAGACACCGACGAGGGCGAGGTTCGAGGGGGGACTCGACGGCTTCTCGACGAGCCGTCGGACCTTCCCCGAATCGTCGAGATCGGCGACGCCGAACGCCTGGGGGTTCTCCACGGGCGAGAGGAGGATCTGGCAGTTCGGGCGCTCGGCCTCGAAGTCCCGGACCACGTCGGCGACACCCGACTTGACGAGGTTGTCGCCGAGGTACATGACGACGTCGTCGCCGTCCACGAACGGCAGCGCCGTGAGGAGGGCGTGAGCCAGCCCGAGGGGTCGCTCCTGGACGATGAAGGTGGGTTCGATCCCGAATCGGGATCCGTCTCCCACCGCATCCCGGATCTCGTCACCGGTCTGGGGCGAGACGACGATGCCGACCTCGGCGATCCCCGCCTCCGCGAGGTCCTCCAACCCATAGAAGAGGATCGGCTTGTTGGCCACCGGCACGAGCTGCTTGGCCATCGCGAAGGTGATGGGACGGAGCCGGGACCCGGTGCCCCCGGACAGCACGACGCCCTTCATCGCCGGGTGCCCTTCAACGGACCCCACCAATCCTCTCGCGACCGGTACCACTCGACCGTGTCGGCGAGACGATCGGAGAAGGAGTGCTGCGGCGCCCAGCCGAGTGCCCGGAGCTTCGACGAGTCGACGGCGTACCGCAGATCGTGGCCCGGCCGGTCCGCGACCCGCTCGATCATGTCCTCGCCCATCCCGAGCGCCTCCAGGATGCGGCGGGTCAGGTCGAGGTTCGACAGCTGGGCGTTCGCCCCGATGTTGTAGACCTCGCCCGGCGT
>DATHYU010000210.1:0-2625 GCA_035458965.1 Acidimicrobiia bacterium
CCAGCCCCGGGCGGACGGCGCACGCGGAAAGCCCTTGACAAAGTGACATCACTGTGACATCATTATGATGTCAGCAAGCAGAGACCCGGTCAGTGTCCAGGGCGAGCGAAAGCAGGCACCATGTGGCATCAATATGACATCATCCAGGCAGCACACGAGGTGCGAGTGGCGGAGGCGGCCTCCTCGATCCGGCGGAGTCGGCGTCGTCGCCGCCGCCAGGCCGGCGAGCTCGCCGGCCTGCTCCGTGGCCGCGTGATCCTTGCCCGCTAGGAGGAGACATGGACACATCTATCGCGATGACCCGGCTCGCCGCCGCGATCGAGCAGCAGGTGGTGCTCGCCGGCGCCGATGCCGAGACGGAGGAGCTCGCCCGGGCGATGCTGGCCGCGGCCGAGCCGGCGGTGCGCCAGATCGCCTTCGATCTCGCCGAGCAGGCTGCGGTCGAGGTCGCATCCCAGCTCCCCGGTCACGAGGTCCACGTGGTCCTCTCGGAAGGGGAGCCGGCGCTGCAGGTCCGTCAGACGGGCGACGACCCGGCCACGGTGGCCGGCGAGTCGCTGGACGCCCGTATCACGCTGCGACTTCCCCCCAGCCTCAAGGAGATCGTCGAGAGCGCCGCGGAAGAGCGCGGCGAGTCCGTGAACACGTGGCTCGTGAAGGCGCTGTCGTCGAAGGCCCAGGCGACCCGGAAGGTCTCGGGTCGGCGCGTCACAGGGACGATCGAGACATGAGTGAGCGCGTAGAACGATTCGAGATCGAAGGTCGCCCGAGCGTGTCGCTCCGACTCCCGGCTGCCGACATCCGTGTCGTCGAGAGCACGGACGGTGCCGTCGCGATCCGTCTCAGCGGATCCGAGCGGGACATCGACCGCTACCGCATCGAACAGAACGGCCGCCATGTCACCGTCGAGACCGATCGGGAGCGAGGGCTCCGCATCCGACTCTCGTCCCTCGACGTCGAGGTCGCGCTCCCCGAGGGCGCCGAGTTGAGCGTCCGCCTCGCCTCGGGCGGCGTGCGCATCGAGCCGGGGCTGTCCTCGGTGACCGTCGACACCGCGTCGGGGGACATCGCCGTCGAAGGCAGGGTCTCCGGAGACCTCTCGCTCAAGTCGGCGTCGGGCGACGTCAGGGTCGAGAGCGTCGACGGACGGGTCGATGCGAGCCTCGCCTCGGGCGACATCTTCATCCGTCACGTCGGCGGGGACTGCCGCGTCGTGGCCGCCTCGGGGGATGTCCGGGTCGGGCACATCGACGGCGGCGCCTCGTTCAAGTCGGCGTCGGGCGACGTCCATGTCGACCGGTTCGGCGGCGATCAGTTCGATGCGAAATCGATGTCCGGTGACGTGGTCATCGGGGTCCCCCCGGGTCGCCGCTTCGAGGTTTCGTTCAAGACGCTGTCCGGCGACGTCCGCACCGATTTCCCGGTGTCGGCGGAGAGCCCCGGTGCCAGGGCGCGCTTGGCGGTCACGTCCATGTCGGGCGACATCACGGTCAAGGCCGTCGACTAGGCCGTCAAGGCCGACGCGGCCGATCGGCGGTCTACGACCCGTCGAACCCGCAGATCGCAACGGCGTCGAGGAACGCCGGAAGCGAAGCCTCGCCGAAGACGCGGTGCCCCGTGTCCCCGGCATGGAACTGGTCGGGTGAGAAGAGCGAAGGATCGTCGAAGAAGGCCGACGTCATGACGCCCGAGGTGTCGACCTTCACGGCGCGCGGGAACTCTTCGGCGACCTCCACAGAGATTCGATCGAACAGTCGGCTGCGGTGGCTCACCCACGGTTTGAGCGTGGGCGGGAGCCGGGGGACCGAGGACATGTCGCCCATGCCGATGACGACGACCGCCTTCGATGCCCCGGTCATCCGGTCGAGGATGATGCGCATGTTCCGCCGGAAGCTCGCGGGGCGGACCCCGCGGAGGGCGTCGTTGGCGCCGACGGACACCACGCCGAGGTCGGGGGCGAGGCGCTGGGCGGCGTGCAGCTGGCCCTCGATCACGTCTTGGGTCTTCGACCCGCCGACGCCCAGTGAGATGAGCTCGACCCGGAATCGTTCGGCCAGGTGGAGCGCGTTGCGCCGGATCCAGCAGTTGTCGAGATGCTGCACGCCCGGAGCCGTGAGCGACGAGTCGCCGACGGCGACGATTCGCAGCGGCGGCGCGTCGGGGTCGCCGAAGGTGCCCGACGGCTCCTGGTTCGGGAAGCTCGGGAGGTCGCTGCGATGGGCTGCTCGAAGCACCTGCGCGACCACGAGCCCGGCCCCCATGGCGGGCAGGAGCGGGATCGCGGCCAGGATGCGCTTGGTCGTCTCCATGCCGACCCTGGATCGTATCAAGGCCCCGCAGTCCTAGCATCGGTGCGGACCACGAGGAGGACCATGCGCCTGGGCCTGAACATCTGGTACGCCACGGGCAGGGTGAGCCCGCCGATCGGGCTCGTGCAGGAGGCGGACCGGCTCGGGTACCACTCGGTGTGGGCCGCCGAGGCCTACGGCAGCGACACCGTGACGATCCTGTCCTGGCTGGGCGCCTTGACCGAGCGCATCCACCTCGGCACGGGGATCATGCAGATGCCGGCACGAACACCGGCGATGACGGCCATGACGGCCGTCACCCTGAACGAGCTGTCCG
>DATHYU010000211.1:0-2849 GCA_035458965.1 Acidimicrobiia bacterium
CCGGTGCCGTCCACCATGATCGGATTGAGGCTGGCCACGGTGTGGATCCCGTGGGGCCGGGTGACCTCGGCGACCGCTCGCATCATCGGGATCGGGCCGACGGCGAGCACGAAGTCGATCCGGCGCCCCTCGTCGATGAGATCCTGGAGCTTGGCGGTGACGAACCCGCCGTAGCCGTACGAACCGTCGTCGGTGCACGGGTAGACCTCGTCGGCCACGGCGCGCAGCTCGTTCTCGAGGATCACGTACTCCTCGGTCCGCCCCCCGACGATGGCGATGACGTGGTTCCCGGCCTGCTTGAGTGCTGCGGTGACCGGGTAGGCGATCGCGGTGCCGACCCCGCCTCCGATCGTGACCGCGGTGCCGTAGCGCTCGATCTCCGATGCCAGGCCCAGCGGACCGGCCATGTCGGGGATGAAGTCGCCGGCCTCCAGCCTGTTGCACACGGTGGTCGTCTTGCCGACGGCCTGGACGATGATGCGGATCCACCCCTCCTCGACGTTCGAGTCGGCGATGGTGATCGGGATGCGCTCCCCGTCGTCGGCGGCCCTCAGGATCACGAACTGCCCCGGCTTGCGGCGCAAGGCGATCTTGGGGGCGCGTATGAGGAACGATTTGACGCCCGGTGCGAGGAACCGGGCCTCGATGATTTCATTCACCCCCGTATCGTCGCCCCAACCGCGGGCGACGGCCCAGGGCCGGAAGGCCCGCCCCGGGGAGTCGAGTGGCCGGGGTGACCGGCGGAGAAGCGGCGGTCCGGGGTCGCATCCTCGGCCGTGTCAGTCGGCGGGGTTTTCCCCCGGCCGGTAGACGGCGACCGCGTGCTCCAGGATCTCGGCGGGCTCGAACCACACCGGTCTGAACCGCTCATCGGCGAAGAGGGGAGCCTGGTCGGCATAGTGGGGCGAGTCCTCGTCGAGGGTCGCCGAACCGTACTGATGCACGCTGAACGCCGTCATCGCGCCGGCGGCGTCCCACTCCACGGCCAGGATGTAGGCGTCGCCGGCGATGCCGGTGAAGGTTCCGTCCCGCTCCCGCTCTCCGTAGACGGCCCGCAGCACGTCGGGGGCGCCCTCCACGGCGAGATCGACGTCGCCGCGCCGCAGTCGGTTGACCTCGGCCCAGGCGGGGTCGACCCTCCCGTGACCGTCGATGAGCCACTCGACCGACTCGGCAAAGGCCTCTTCGAGGACGTCGAAGGGCACCTCCGAGTGGGCCAGTTGGGACGGGTCGAATTCGATCCGGTCGTCGTCGTCCGTCTCCTCGAACACCCACGACAGGGCTCCCACCATCAGCGCAATGCCGCGGGCATCGAAGCCGGCGCTGAGATCCCAGGCCCGCAGCGTGTCGAGGGCGGCGCGGACATCCTCGACGTCGACGCCGTGCCGTTCCGAGACACCGTCGGGGTCGATCGAGACCACCAGCAGGTCCCGCCACCGCGCCACATCGGAATCGGGGTGATAGCGCAGGTCGTGCTTGTAGTCGAGCAGCTCGTCCATCGAGATCGCCGAGTCGCTCCCGAGCAGCTCCAGGGCCCGCAGCGAGCGATTGGTGGGCCAGTCCTCGATTCCCAGGGTCGCCGACCAGCCACCGGGGTCGGGATCGTCGCCGGTGCCGGTGGTCTGCCACGGGGTCGAGTTGGCGTTCTGAACGAACCCGGCGGCGGGGTCGAGCACCCGGGGGAGTGCCTCGAAGGGGAGGTAGTCGGTCCACAGCGTCTCTGCGGTGTCGCCGGGGAGGTACTGCGACCAGTCGTAGTGCTCGTCGCGGATCGGGACCAGGGCGTGGTAGCCGTAGAAGATCCGCCCGGTGCGGTCGGCGTAGCCGACGTTGAAGGTCGGCAGCCCGCTCTGGTCCCCCAGCGGGGCGCTCCACTCCTCGAACGTCTCGGCGTTGCCCATCCGGAACAGCTGCTCGTAGATGCCGGCGAGCCCCATCCCGGCGTAGCGGACCGCATAGGTCCCGTGGGGGCGGCGAATCGCCGGCCCGTAGGGCGTCCACAAGGCTTCCCGGGTCACGGTCCAGCGGAACCGTCCCGCGATCCGAACCCGGATCGGCACGTCCCAGGTCTCGAACTCCCGCCACTCGCCCTCGAAGCGGTAGCGACCCTCGTCGTCGGGATCGACTTCCAGGCGGAACACGTCGACGAGGTCGGGGTGGTTCACGGTGAAGGACCAGGCCAGGTGGCCGTTGGTGCCCAGCGCGAAGACCGGCATTCCGGGGAAGAGGGCGCCGCTGAAATGCCAGCCCTCATCGGAGTGGACGTTGGCCTCGTACCACGCCACCGGTCCGTCCCAGGGCTGATGGCTGTTCGAGAGGAACAGGGTGCTTCCGTTCTCCGAGCGACTGGGAGCCACCGCCATCACGTTGGACCCGTAGGCCCCGAAGCGGGGCGACACCTCCGAGGCCGGCTCGTCGTCGAACAACTCGATGAGGGTCTCCTCGAGCCCGAAGAACAGCGGCGACTTGTGCACCGAGCCGGCCACGATGTCGCGTCCGGTCAGGGGAAACAGGCCCTTGAGGGCCTCATCGGGATGAAGGGCGGCGTAGTGGTTGACGCCGTCGGCGTAGGCCTCGCAGATGGCCCGCACCTCGGGTGACAAATCGGTCTCGTAGCGCTCCTCGACGGTCTCCCAAACCCGCAGCAAGCCCACTAGATAGTCGTTGGGGGCGGCGTCCTTCCCGTAGATGGTGGCCAGCTTGCCCCGGGCGGCGAGCGCCGACTGCTGGATCGTGAGGAAGTCGTCCTCGGCGTGGGCGAACGCCAGCCCGTAGGCGACGTCGACGTTGCGGGGCCCGAGGATGAAGGGGACCCCGAACTCGTCGCGGACGATCTGGACGTCGTAGCG
>DATHYU010000212.1:0-5165 GCA_035458965.1 Acidimicrobiia bacterium
TCCACGCACTCGAGGGCTTCGGCGACGAGATCCGAACCGTCATCCGGCCGTAGCCCGGCCCAGCCGCCGATCGCCGACCGCTTGCTCCCCCGTCCCGATACCGTCTCCCCATGCACCTCCCCGGTCAGATCCGCGAGGCGATGATCGCCCATGCCCGCTTCTCCTATCCGGAGGAGGCCTGCGGCCTCGTCGCCGCCGACGGCGACGGACGGCTCCGCATGGCGTATTGCCTCACGAACACCGAGGGCTCCCCGGTCGCCTTCACGCTCGATCCCACCGAGCACATGCGTGCCTGGCGGCACGCCGAGCGGAACGGATGGCAGCTGGCCGGCGTCTTCCACTCCCACACCCACACGGCGGCGTTCCCCTCGAGGACGGACGTCGCCCGGGCGCTCGAGCCCGAGTGGGTGTACCTGCTCGTGAGCCTCGAACGGGAGGACCAGCCCGACGTCCGGGGCTACTGGATCCGGGACGGGAAGGTCACCGAGGAACCCCTTGTCGAAGCCGAGGCGATGGAGACGAGCTCATGAGTGTGACCGTGCGGGTACCGACGGTGCTGCGGCCTCAGGCGGCGGGCAACGCCACCGTCGAGGTGGAGGGGTCCACCCTCGCCGAGGTCGTCGCAGCGATGGAGGACCGGTTCCCCGGCTTCTCCGGCACGCTGCTCGACGACTCCGGCGGGTTGAAGCGGTTCGTCAACGTGTTCGTCGGGGAGGAGGACGTCCGGCACCTCGAGGGCCTCGAGACCGCCGTCCCCGACGGCAGCGAGATCGTCATCCTGCCTGCGGTGGCGGGCGGATGACGGGGCTCTCCACCGGTGCCTGGGAAGGCACGGCCGAGGAGGCGGTGGTGGGGCTCTCACACACGATGTTCTGGTGGGCGAAGCGACGGCCATCCCGTAGGGTTCAGGGCGATACGAGGTGATGACATGCCGATGAGCTATCGAGATCTCGTCGCCAGGGTGCGCGCCGGGATCACCGAGACCACGACGGGCGAGGTCGAGGGGCGACTCGCCGAGATCCCCGTTCTCATCGACATCCGAGAAGTCGACGAGTTCGAGCAGGGCGCCATCCCGGGCGCGAAGTTCGTGCCGCGCGGCATTCTCGAGAGCAACATCGCCCGCCTCGTGCCCGACCCCGACACGGAGATCGTCCTCTACTGCCAGGCCGGGAACCGGTCGGCGCTGTCGGCCAAGTCCCTCGAGGAGATGGGGTACACCAGGGTGTCCTCCATGGCAGGAGGATTCACGCGGTGGAAGACCGAGGGCCGCTCCTGGGAGGCGCCGAAGGGCCTCGACGCCGAGCAGCGCGCCCGCTACAGCCGACACATCCTGCTGCCCGAGGTCGGTGAGGAGGGCCAGGAGAAGCTCCTCCGGTCGCGGGTCCTGCTCGTCGGGGCCGGCGGTCTCGGGTCTCCCTCCGCCCTGTACCTCGCCGCGGCGGGCGTCGGAACCCTCGGCATCGTGGACGACGACATCGTCGATGCCACCAACCTCCAGCGCCAGATCATCCACGGCATGGACCGGGTCGGCATGCTGAAGGTCGAGTCGGCTGCCGAGACGATCCGCAACCTCAATCCCGACGTCAAGGTCGAGACGTACAGCCAGCGTCTGGCGGTCGGCAACGTCCTCCAGATCATGGGCCAGTACGACGTCGTCGTCGACGGTGCCGACAACTTCCCGACGCGGTATCTCGTCAACGACGCCTCGCTCCACCTCCGGGTGCCGGTCGTCCATGGATCGATCTTCCGGTTCGAGGGTCAGGTGACGGTCTTCGACCCCTATGTCGGTCCCTGCTACCGGTGCCTGTTCCCGGAGCCGCCTCCGCCCGAGCTGGCGCCGAACTGCGCCGAAGCCGGGGTGCTCGGCGTCCTCCCCGGCATCATCGGATCTCTCGAGGCGATGGAGGCCATCAAGCTGCTGCTCGGCATCGGCGACCCGCTCACGGGCAGGCTGCTGACCTACGACTCCCTGTCGGAGGAGTTCCGCACGCTCAAGCTGCGTCGGAGCGCCGATTGCCCGGCCTGCGCCGACGAGGGCCGGGTCCCGCAGCTGGTCCAATACGACGACGCCTGCGTTCCCGCCGGTCTCGTCGAGCGCGCCTAGGCCGACCTCGCATCCACATCTGGGATCTGACACCCGCGTGCGCAGTACCCTCGCCGCCATGGCGAACAAGATCCACTCCCAGGACGTCAGCGAGGGTCCGGCAAAGGCGGCCGCCCGGGCGATGCTGAGGGCCGTCGGCCTGACCGACGACGACTTCACGAAGCCGCAGGTGGGGGTCGTGTCCGCCGGCAACGAGGTCACGCCCTGCAACGTGACCGGACCGCGACTCGCCGGGCATGCCAAGACGGGGGTCCGCGCGACCGGCGGTGTTCCTCTGGAGTTCGCCACCATTGCCGTGTCCGACGGCATCTCGATGGGTCACGAGGGGATGCGGGCGTCGCTGATCTCACGGGAGGTCATCGCCGATTCCGTCGAGCTGGTCATGCACGCCGAGCGTTTCGACGGCATGGTGAACATCGCCGGCTGTGACAAGTCGCTGCCGGGCATGCTCATGGCGCAGGCGAGGGTGAACCTGCCCGCCGTCTTCCTGTACGGGGGGAGCAGCCTGCCCGGCCACTACCGCGGGCGCGACATCTCGATCGTCGACGTCTTCGAGGGCATCGGCGCCCACAGCGAGGGCACCATCGACGACGCCGAGCTGAAGGAGATCGAGACCTCGGCGTGCCCCGGCGCCGGCTCGTGCGCCGGGATGTTCACGGCCAACACGATGGCGTCGGTGGGCGAGGCGCTCGGCATGTCGCTGCCCGGCAGCGCCACCGTCCCGGCGGTCGATGCCCGCCTCGACGACTATGCGGCCCGGTCGGGCGAGGCCGTCATGCGTCTCCTGGAGCACAACATTCGTCCCCGCCAGATCATGACCCGGGAGGCCTTCGAGAACGCCATGACCGTGGTGATGGCGCTCGGCGGGTCCACGAACGCCGTTCTGCACCTGCTCGCCATCGCCCACGAGGCCCGGGTCGACCTGAGCATCGACGACTTCGACCGGCTCTCCCGTCGCACCCCGCATCTCGGTGACATGAAGCCGTTCGGCCGGTACCACATGGTGGACCTCGACCGCATCGGCGGCGTCCCCGTGGTGCTCAAGATGCTGCTCGACGAGGGCCTCTTGCACGGCGACGCGCTCACGGTGACCGGCAGGACCCAGGCCGAGAACCTGGCGGACGTCGTGGTACCCGACGGCCAGGACGTGGTCCGCCCCGTCGCCGATCCGATCGCGGTCGAGGGCGGCATCGCCGTGCTGCGCGGCTCGATCGCTCCCGAGGGCGCCGTGTGCAAGATCGCCGGGATCGACACCGCGACGTTCGAGGGCCGGGCCCGGGTGTTCGACGACGAGAAGGACGCCCTCGCCGCCCTCTTCCGTCACGACCTCCATGCGGGCGATGTCGTCGTGATCCGCTTCGAGGGCCCCAAGGGCGGGCCGGGCATGCGCGAGATGCTCCAGATCACGGCCGCCATCAAGGGGGCAGGCCTCGGCAAGGACGTCGCGCTCCTCACGGACGGCCGCTTCTCGGGAGGCACCACCGGCCTCTGCATCGGCCACATCGCCCCGGAGGCGGCTCACGGCGGTCCGATCGCTCTCATCGAGGAGGGCGATGGGATCCGAATCGACATCGCTGCGCGCCGGATCGACGTGCTCGTCGACGAGGACGTGCTGGCAGCGCGCCGGGCCGAATGGAAGGCGCCCGAACCGCGGTACTCCACCGGAGCACTGGCGAAATACGCGAAGCTCGTCGGGTCGGCCGAGCGGGGTGCCGTCTGCGAGTGAGGCGCCTCGCCGCGCTCGTCGCGGCGGGCCTCGTGGTCGGCGCGTGCACCGGCGACTCCGGTGTCGAGGCGACGGCTCCGTCTGTGGGAGCGGACGCCCCGGGCTCGACCTCCACGCTCCCTCCGGTGGACGACGTGGCAGAGGGACCCGACGACGCGCTGGGGTACCGCTGGAAGTTCGGCGACTGCGTCGCGGTGGCCTCCTTCGAGGACCTTCCCTACGAGCCCTACGGCAGCGACGTCGTCGTCGATTGTGGTGGAGAGCACACGTTCGAGGTCTACTTCGTCGGAACCTTCGACGCTCCCGACGGAACGGCCTACGACGAGGGCGGCTTCTCGGCGATCGTTCGAGACGCGTGCGCGTTGCGGTTCATCGAGTTCGTGGGGCTTCCGTATCCGGAGTCGGGGCTCGACCTCGTGTACTACCTCCCGGACGCCCGGGAGTGGGCGGCGGGGCTCCGGTACCAGGCGTGCGTGGTCTTCGATCCTCGTGGTGGTGATGATCCGCCGAACTCCTCGGGATCACTCCGAGGCAGTGCCGTTCCCTTCGGTGCCGTCGAGGGCGACTGCTCCAACGACCTCTCGCTGCGGGGTCCGCTGCTGGAGTGCGACGTCCCCCACCGGTACGAGCACGTCGGCGTGTTCACGCCGGCCGAGTCCACCTGGCCCGGCGACGGGGAGCTCGAGGCCGCCGCGATCGATGGATGCCGCGCCCTTGCGGACGGGTATGTGGCCGGAGGTCCTGCCGTGCCGGTCGGCGCGGTCGTCGGTCTTCCGGTGGTCACCCCCACGCGGGTCGACTGGGATGCCGGGAGCCGATCCGTCGTCTGCGCCGCCGCCGCCATCGACCAAACCGGTGAGCGCCTCGTCGTCATCGGATCCTTCGCCGAGGACGGCTGGACGATCGTGGGGGCGGCCCAGACCGCGTAGGGTCCAGGCATGGACCTGCATCCCGCCGCCTGGACGCCTCCCAAGGACCTGGGCCTGGTCGGCTCCTTCGCCCGCAACGATCGTCTGGCGGCGGCCCGCCCGATCGCCGTTCCGGGTGAGGGGCCCGAGGACGTGCTGGGCCTCGACGACGGCCGCGTGGCCTACGGACTGGTGGATGGCCGGGTCATGGCGTCGTCGCCGGACGGGTCGCGTCACGAGCTTCTCGCCGAGACGGGTGGCCGGCCGCTCGGGCTCGAGCGCCATCCCGACGGCTCGATCGTGGTGTGCGACGCACGGCGGGGGCTGCTTCGCATCGCGGATGGCCGGAGCCAGGTGCTGGTCGATCGCCACGAAGGCGAGTCCCTCCGGTTCACGAACAACGCCGCCGTATCCTCCGATGGAACCA
>DATHYU010000213.1:0-2335 GCA_035458965.1 Acidimicrobiia bacterium
CTCGCGCGGTAGGCGTCTGCTGTCTGCCGTCTGCTGTCTGCTGTCTGCTGTCTGCTGTCTGTTGTCTGCCGTCTAGGGCGGCCGAAGGCCGACCGCTGCCCGGTATCCTGACCGCCACCCCCGACACCGGACGAGGCCATGCCGATCACCCTCACCCTTCCCGACGGATCCCCCCTCGAGCTGCCCGACGGCGCCACGGGGCTGGACGCCGCCGCCTCGATCGGGCCCCGTCTCGCCAAAGCCGCCGTGGCCGTGCGGGTCGACGGGACGCCGCGTGACGTCATGGCGCCGCTGCCCGAGTCGGGCGTGCTCGAGATCGTCACCGACGCGACCGAGGAGGGCCGTCACGTCATCCGCCACTCGGCCGCCCACGTGATGGCGCAGGCCGTGCTCGATCTCTTCGAGGGCGCGACCTTCGGCATCGGCCCGCCGATCGAGGACGGCTTCTATTACGACTTCGACATCGGCCGCCCCTTCACCCCCGAGGACATGGAGGCGATCGAGGCGCGCATGGCGGCGATCGTCGCCCAGGACCAGCCGTTCGTCCGTGAGGAGATGGGCAAGGACGAGGCGCTGTCGGTCTTCGCCGACCATCCGTTCAAGCGCGAGATCATCGAATCGGTGGACGAGACCGAGGGAGCCGGCGGCGACTCCGTGTCGGTCTACCGCAACCTCGAGTTCGTGGACCTGTGCCGCGGTCCCCATCTGCCCTCCACCGGCCGGCTGAAGGCGTTCTCGCTGCTGCGGACCGCCGGCGCGTACTGGCGCGGCGACGAGCACAACCCTCAGCTGCAGCGCATCTACGGCACCGCCTGGGAGAGCACGAAGGCGCTCGAGGACTACCTGCATCGCCTCGAGGAGGCCCGCAAGCGGGACCACCGGAAGCTCGGCGTCGAGCTCGACCTCTTCTCGTTCCCGAGCGAGCTCGGTTCCGGGCTCGCCGTCTGGCACCCGAAGGGCGCGCTCGTGCGCACCATCATGGAGGACTACAGCCGGGCGACCCATCTGTCGCACGGCTACGACATCGTGGCGACGCCGCACATCGCCAAGGCCCATCTGTGGGAGACGTCGGGGCATCTGTCGTTCTACGCCGAGGGGATGTACCCGGGCATGGAGCTGGACGAGGGCGACGAGTACCGGCTGAAGCCGATGAACTGTCCGTTCCACATCCTCATCTACAAGTCGCGCGCCCGGTCGTACCGCGAGCTCCCGATGCGGCTCTTCGAGCTGGGCACCGTGTACCGCTACGAGCGGTCGGGGGTCGTCCACGGCCTCCTGCGGGCTCGCGGCTTCACCCAGGACGACAGCCACATCTTCTGTCTCGAGTCGCAGCTGGGAGCGGAGCTCCAGTTCCTCCTCGACTTCGTGCTCATGGTGCTGCGCGACTTCGGCTTCGAGGAGTTCGAGGCGGACCTGTCCACGAAGCCCGAGAAGTACGTGGGGCAGGACGACCTGTGGGACAAGGCGACGGACGCGCTGCGCGCCGCCCTCGAGAAGGCCGAGCTCTCCTACGAGGTGGCCGAGGGTGAGGGGGCCTTCTACGGGCCGAAGATCGACATCCACGTCCGCGACGCCATCGGGCGGCGGTGGCAGATCTCGACCCTGCAGGTCGACTTCGCCCAGCCCGAGAACTTCGAGCTCGACTACACCGCGGCGGAGAACACGCGAGAGCGGCCCGTGATGATCCACAGGGCCCTCTTCGGCGCCGTCGAGCGCTTCTTCGGCCTCCTGCTCGAGCACTACGCCGGCGCGCTGCCGGGCTGGCTGTCGCCGGTCCAGGCGGTGGTGGTCCCCGTCGCCGACCGGCACGTCGAATACGCCGAGAAGGTCGCCGCAGGTCTGGGTGGCAAGCAGCTGCGCGTCGACGTCGACGACTCGACCGAGACCGTGGGCGAGAAGATCCGTCGTGCGATCACGCAGAAGGTGCCGGCCGTGCTGGTCGTCGGCGACAGCGACGTCGAGGCGGGCACCGTCGGCGTCCGGTTGCGGGGGCAAGAGGAGGAGCGCGGCGTGGCGCTGGCCGACGCCGCCGACCGCCTCGGGCAGTTCTGCAAGCCACCGCGTTGATTCGTTGGTTCGGCGGTGAGGCGGCCTAGTCTTTTGCCCCGCCTCGAAAACTCTCTGGGGGACTACTCGTGAAGGCGTTCATCCGCATCCTCTCGTCCATCGTGCGCCGTGCGCCCCTTGCCGTGCTCATCGGCTCGCTGGTGCTCACCGTCGCCATCGGCTCGTTCCTCCCTCAGCAGGAACAGGCCTCGGGGAACGAGGGCTTCTCGCCCGACTCCGACGAATTCCTCGCGCTCCAGACGATCGACGACATCTTCTCGGACAACTC
>DATHYU010000214.1:0-6698 GCA_035458965.1 Acidimicrobiia bacterium
GCCCGACCGAGCAGGCGCTGGGCCTCCCGCCGAGCCTCGGCGACCAGATCTTCCGCCGTGCCGGCGGCATGGCCGAAGCGGCGTCGCTGGAGCGCGCGTCCGAGGGCGAGGCCGACGACGAGGGCCACGGCGCCCGCCACCAGGCCGACCACCACGGTGATCATGTCTCCTCCTCGCAGGACCCTGACACGCAGCGCGCCGGACCAAGGCGGCCCGGCGCACGCATGCAGCAGACGAAGGAACGTTGAATCGACCCGCTCGCTGTTAGTCGAGCCCCTCCGTTGCCATCGAGTCCTGAGTCATGTGCTGTATTTGCGTTTCGTTTGGGTATTGCGTGCGCTTGGACGACCATCGTACCGCAACCAGCCACAACTTCACGTGCGTCGTTTCCGCCACCACGAGTGGTGGGACGGACGCGCCGGGCGTCAGTCGTCGTCTTCGGCGGCTGCGACGGGCTCGGGAGCGACCTCGTCCTCGGTTCCCTCGATGAGGCCGACGGCCTCGAGCACCTTGGCCTGAAGCTGCATGGCGACCTCGGGATTCTCCCGAAGGAACCGCTTGGCGTTCTCCCGTCCCTGTCCGAGTTGATCGTTGTCGTAGGTGTACCAGGCACCGCTCTTGCGGACGATGTCCTGCTCGACGGCGACGTCGAGGAGGCTCCCCTCCCGCGAGATGCCCTCGCCGAACATGATGTCGAACTCGGCCAGGCGGAACGGAGGGGCCACCTTGTTCTTGGCGATCTTTGCGCGCACCCGGTTGCCGACCTGCTCGGTTCCCTCCTTGATGGACTCGATGCGACGGATGTCGATGCGGGTGCTCGCGTAGAACTTCAGGGCTCTGCCGCCCGGCGTGGTCTCGGGGCTCCCGAACATCACACCGATCTTCTCGCGCAGCTGGTTGATGAAGATCGCCGTCGTGCGCGACCGATTGATGGTCCCGGCGAGCTTCCGCAACGCCTGGGACATGAGGCGCGCCTGGAGGCCGACATGCGTGTCGCCCATCTCGCCCTCGAGCTCGGCTCGAGGCACGAGCGCAGCCACCGAATCGACGACCACCACGTCGAGCGCGCCGGAGCGGATGAGCATGTCGGCGATCTCGAGCGCCTGCTCCCCCGTGTCGGGCTGGGAGATCAGCAACTCGTCGACATCGACACCGAGGGCACGGGCGTAGACCGGGTCCAGGGCGTGCTCGGCGTCGATGAAGGCGCCGATCCCGCCGTTGCGTTGCGCCTCGGCGATGATGTGCAGGGCAAGCGTCGTCTTGCCGCTCGACTCGGGGCCGTAGATCTCCACGATCCGCCCCCGGGGCACCCCACCGATCCCGAGCGCCAGGTCGAGGGCGAGGGCGCCGGTGGGTATCGCTGCGATCTTCTGCACCTGATCTGCACCGAGCTTCATGATGGCGCCCTTGCCGAACTGGCGCTCGATCTGAGAGATGGCCATGTCCAGCGACTTGTCCCGTTCCACCTGCGGCTCCTTCTGTGGTGTCGTGCTCCGACCCTATGACCGGGGTATGACAGGAATGGCCCGCCGCCCCGTGCGTCCGCCGAATCACACGATTGTGATACGGCATCCTATGACATCGACGCCCGGAAAGGTAGTCGAACAGATGTTCGATGCCAAGGACTCCCGCCGACGGCAGGCAGCAGACCTAGCCGATCGTGCGGCGGGCGAGGGCCACGGCGGCCGCGACGGCGCGGGGGTCCTCGCCGACGACGGCGTGGCCGCACGCGGGCACCATCCACACCCGTCCCCGGGGAGCGGCGCGCGCCATGCGGCGGGCGGTAGCGGCGTAGCGGGCGTCCTCCGAGCCGGCGACGAAGGTGGCCGGCGCGACGATGTGCCTGACCCGGGGACCCAGCCACGGCATCGTGCCCTGGCCGAGCTCGACCAGGGCGCCGGCCAGTCCCTCCGCCGAGCTCCCGACGCGGGTCGATCGGTCCGCCGCCAGCCAGGATCGGCCGCGTGCGGCCAGGCCCGAGAACATCGGCGCCGCGATCCACTCGTCGACGAAGGCCTC
Source organism: Acidimicrobiia bacterium (assembly GCA_035458965.1). GTDB lineage: Bacteria > Actinomycetota > Acidimicrobiia > Spongiisociales > UBA11373 > DATHYU01. Next base: position 2,020 of record DATHYU010000214.1, read on the forward strand.
GACGCCGATGCTCCGGATCCGCTCGCCGAGCGCGGCATCCGACTCCGCCCGTCGTCGTCGATCGTCAACGGATCGGATCCCCGGGGTCGCCGAGACGACGACGAGCGCATCGACGAGCTCTGGCCGGTGGAGCACCACCCCGAGGGCGAGACGTCCGCCCATCGAATAGCCCACCAGTACCCGAGGACGCTCCAGATCGTGCAGCCGGGCCCCGAGGGACTCGACCGTGGCGTCCCACGACGTCGCCGGCTCGCCGCCGTGGCCCGGAAGGTCCGGGGCGATCCAGGTGTCCCCGTCGAAGGCGGCGACCTCGTCCCACGTCGATCCCCGCTGGGTGAAGCCGTGAAGGGCGAGAACGGTCACAGGGGAAAGCGCTCCACGACCTCGTACCGGGCACCGCCGCTCCCGAGCCGGCTCCGGTACACGACCACCTCGCCGATGGCGACGGACCCGCCCGGGGCCTCGAGCCCCTCGATCAGCGATCGAACGTCGGCGGGCGGCCGAATGCGGCTGAGCGTCAGGTGCGGCGCGAAGGGACGGTCCTCGGGGGCGAAGCCGGCGTCCTCGACGGCGGTCCGCGTCTGCTCCGCCAGGCGCTCGAGAGGTTCCGACCCCTCTCCGACGCCGACCCACAGCACGGTCGCCTTCCTCGGAGTCGGGAAGGCCCCCAGCCCCGACCAGCGGAACCGGAAGGGATGACCGAGGTCTGCCTCGTCGAGGGCTGCGAAGAGGCGGTCTGCGGCCACCTGGTCCGTGTCGCCGAGAAACCGCAGGGTCAGGTGCCAGTTCTGGGGCCGCACGGGGCGGCCCGGCCACCCGCCCGGATCACCGAGATCGTGGGCCAGACGGTGCCGGGCGTCGTCGTCGAGCGCCACGGCCACGAACAGCCGGGCTACGCCCTCCACCACTCCCCCGTGAGCCCGAGACGGAGCGACTGCAGCGCGGCCGTGGATCCGTACAGCCGAACCCGCTCGCGGTCGCCGGGCAGCCGGATGGTGCGCGCCCTGACGTCCTCGGGCGTCGCCACAGCGATGACGATCGTGCCGACACGCCGCTCCTGTGGATCGGGGCCGGCCTCGCCGGTCGTCGCCACCACGACGTCGGCACCGAGGACCTCGGCGGCCCCCATCGCCATGGCGGCCGCCGTCTCCTCGCTCACCGCCCCATGCTCCTCGATGGTCTCTGCCGGCACCCCGAGGACATCCCGCTTCACGCCTGCGGCGTAGGCCACCACCGATCCCGCAAAGGTGGCCGAGGCGCCGGCGACACCGGTGATCCGCTGTGCGACGAGCCCGCCGGTCACGGATTCGGCGGTCCCGAGCGACCACCCGCGATCTGCGGCGAGGTCGAGGACGATCTGTTCGATCGTGCGGTCGCCGACGGCGAACACCCGCGAGCCGAGGCGCCGGCGCACCTCGTCCTCGAGCGGGTCGAGGAGCTCGTCGGCCTCGGCCGCGGACGGGGCGCGCGCCGTCAGTCGGACCTTGATCTCGGCGGCGGATGCCAGGAAGGCCACGGTCGGGTTCGTCGAGGCTTCGTAGAGATCGGCGAGCAGCTCGCTCACGCGGGACTCGGACTCGCCCCAGGTGCGGATCACGCGACTGACGAGCACCCCCGCCTTCCCGCCGGCCTCGCGGATCAGGAACGGGAGCACGTCGCGTTCGAGCATCGTGATCATCTCGGCCGGCACGCCGGGCAGTGCGAACACCCAGGCGTCCCCGATGCGGAGTCGCAGCCCCGGCGCCGTGCCTTTGGAATTGCGGATCATGACCGAGCCGTCGGGATACTCGGCCTGACGCAGATTGCTCGGCGGCATCTCCCGCCCCCGCGACTCCCAGAACTCCCGCAGCCGCTCGGCGAACACGGCGTCGAAGCGCATCTCGACCCCCGCTGCCGACGCCATCGCGTCGCGCGTCAGATCGTCCTGCGTCGGCCCGAGCCCGCCCGTCACGATCACGGCATCGGCGCGCCCGGCGGCGGCGTGGAGCGCCTGGGTGATCCGCCCGAGGTTGTCGCCGACGACCACCTGCCGGTAATGGTCGAGCCCGGCCTCGGCGAGGCGCCTGCCGATCTCGGCCGCGTTCGAGTTGACGTGCTGGCCCAGCAGCAGCTCGGTGCCGACGGCCAGGACCTCGACGATCACCCGATCACCTCGCCCTCGGTATCGCCGCCGAACGCGCCCGTGATCTCGGCCGTCACCCACTCCCCCGGTCGGCCCCGATCGAGCAGCACGACACCGTCGATCTCCGGCGCCTCCCGGAACGACCGGCCCACCGGCCGGCCGTCCTCGACCTGGTCGACGAGGACCTCGACGGCGGTGCCGATCCGCTCACCGCTGCGTTCCGCCGTGATGTCGTCCTGGATCGACGTGAGATGGCGGACCCGGTCGGCGACCTCGTCGGCCGGGATCCGCCCTGGCAGCCCTGCGGCAGGCGTCCCCTCCTCCGCCGAGTACGGGAAGAACCCGGCCCAGTCGAGACGGGCTTCGGTCAGGAAGTCGGCCAGCTCCTCGACGTCGTCGTCCGATTCGCCGGGGAACCCGACGATGAACGAGGACCGCAACGCCGCCGCAGGATCGGCCGTGCGGATCCTGTCGACGAGGCCGAGGTGGCCCGCGCCGTCGCCGGGGCGCTTCATCGCCCTCAGGAGGCGCCCGGAGGCGTGCTGGAGGCTGAGGTCGAAGTACGACGCGACGACCGGGTTCCCGGCGATCTCGTCGATGAGGGGCTGGCGGATCTCCCGCGGGTACAGGTACAGCAGGCGGAGCCGCCGCAGCCCGTCGACGTCGGAGACGAACCGGAGCAACTCGACGATCCCGCCCGGAGCATCGATGTCCCGCCCGTAGGCCGCGAGGTCCTGGGCGACGAGCACCACCTCCCCGACACCCACGGATGCCAGATCGGCGATCTCGTCCCGGATGTTGACGGGAGCACGCGACCGCTGCTTGCCGCGAAACAGCGGGATGGCACAGAACGTGCAGGGCTTGTCGCAGCCCTCGGCGACCTTGACGTAGGCAAAGGGCGTCGTCGGAGTCGGTCGACGGATCTCGTAGAGGATGTCCATCGACGGACGTCGCAGCCGGATCGGCTCCCACCCCGTCATCGTGTCGAGTCGGTCCACGAGCTCGCCGTAGCGGTCGAGCCCGATGACGGCGTCGACCTCGGGCAGTTCGGCGGCGAGCTCGGTCTCGTAGCGCTGGGCCATGCAGCCTATGACGACGAGTCTGGCGCCCTCGGCGGACCGGTCGGCGGCGTCGAGGACCGCCTCGATCGACTCGCGACGCGCCTCCTCGATGAACGCGCAGGTGTTGACCATGACGACGTCGGCGTCCTCCGGTCCGGCCGCGTCGAGATACCCGGCCTCGGTGAGCAGAGCCGTCAGCTTGTCGGAGTCGACCTGGTTCTTGGAGCAGCCGAGGGTCTGGAGCCAGACGCGCGGTGCGGTGTCGGAGGGCATCGGAAGGAAGTGTACGGGCGGGAGCCCGGGCTACCCGTGGAAGTACTCGCCGCGGAAGTACCGCAGCGGGGCGCGGAGATCGTGGAGCTCGACCTGTTCGATCGCGCCGTGGACCAGCATGTGCTGGGGGTTCTCCCGAGCCTCCACGAATCGGCAGTAGGCCCGGCTCTGGAGCGACGTGATCGCAGGGCCGTACTCGGTGTCGGTGAAGGCGAGATCGACGAACAGGCCACCCGGGCTGGGACGGATCCCGGCGAAGCGGTCCGACAACTCGCGGTGCGGGTCTTCGAGGATGTGCACGATGAACGCACCCGTCTCCTCGATCGCGTACCAGAGATCGGTCGTCGATCCGCACAGGAAGTGGACGAGCGACGGCTCACCTTCGGCGACGATGAGCGATGAGATCGTGAGACCGGTGCGGGTGTCGGGCCCTCCGGACGTGATGACGGTCACGGGAGCAGCGAGCCGGCCCCGGAAACGGCGGACCGGGTCGCGCAACTCGAGTGGCGTCGCGAACGGATGCTCGTCGTGGATCTCTCCTGGCATGCGTGCCACGGTACCGCATGGATGTGACGGCTTTGCGACGCACTCGAGCGGCGGCCATGATCGACCCATGGACCTCCGACGCGAACTCCGCCTCGCCCTCGAACTCGCCGACGCCGCCGACGCGGTGTCACTCCCCCGCTTCCGGGCCACCGACCTCCGGGTCGAGACGAAGCCCGACATGACGCCCGTATCGGAGGCCGACCGGGACGCGGAACGGGCGATCCGGGAGATCCTCGAGCGCACCCGGCCGACCCACGGCATCAAGGGCGAAGAGTTCGGTGAGAAGGAGGGCGACGGCCGCCGCTGGATCCTCGACCCCATCGACGGCACCGTGAACTACGTCCGCGGCATCCCCGTGTGGGCCTCCCTCATCGCCCTCGAAGCCGAGGGAGAGATCGTTGCCGGCGTCGTGTCGGCACCGGCCATCGGCCACCGCTGGTGGGCGGCCAGGGGCCTCGGTGCCTGGCGCAACGCCGACCGGATCCACACCTCCCGGGTGTCAGACCTCGCACATGCCCAGCTCTCGTACAACTCCTGGGTGAGCGCGGAGGGCTGCGGCATGGGCGATCAGATGCGCGAACTCGAGCGCCGCTGCTGGCGGACCCGGGGCTTCGGCGACTTCTGGTCCCACATGCTCGTCGCCGAGGGCGCGGTCGATGTCTCCGTCGAGCCCATCG
>DATHYU010000215.1:0-2869 GCA_035458965.1 Acidimicrobiia bacterium
TCGATCGGGCTCCACCAGCGCGACAACCAGCGCCTGATCGAGACCCTGGTTCGCCTCCGGGATCTCGGGAACACCGTGATCGTCGTCGAGCACGACGAGGAGACGATGCGGGTCGCCGACCACATCGTCGACATCGGACCCGGGGCCGGTGAGCACGGCGGACGGATCGTGTCCGAGGGGCCGCTGGCGACCATCGTGAACGAGCCCACGTCGATCACCGGCGACTACCTGGCCGGGCGGCGCTCGATCGCCGTCCCCGGAGAACGGCGGGCTCCCGAGGACGGGCGCTCGCGGTGGGTGCGCGGAGCGATCGAGAACAACCTGAAAGAGATCGACGTCGAGTTTCCCCTCGGCCTGTTCCTCGCCGTCACCGGGGTGTCGGGGAGCGGCAAGTCGACGTTGGTCGAGGAGATCCTGTCGAAGGCGCTCCACTTCGAGCTCTACCGGTCTCGGGAGATGCCCGGGCGGCACAAACGCGTCGAAGGGCTCGAGCGCATCGACAAGGCCATCAACATCGACCAATCGCCGATCGGGCGCACGCCGCGATCGAACCCGGCGACGTACACGAAGCTGTTCGACCGCATCCGCACGCTGTTCGCCTCGGTCCCGGACGCGAAGACGCGGGGCTACAAACCGGGCCGCTTCTCCTTCAACGTCGCCGGTGGCCGGTGTGAGGCCTGCAAGGGTGACGGGACGATCAAGATCGAGATGCACTTCCTGCCGGACGTCTACATCCCGTGCGAGCAGTGCAAGGGCCGGCGGTACAACCGAGAGACCCTCGAGATCCTCTGGAAGGGGCACTCGATCTCGGACGTGCTCGACATGTCGGTCGAGGAGGCCGTCCGCTTCTTCGAGAACCAGCCGCCGATCGTGCGCATCCTCCAGACCCTCTACGACGTCGGCCTCGGCTACATCCGGCTCGGGCAGCCCGCCCCCACCCTCTCGGGCGGCGAGGCACAACGCGTGAAGCTCGCCTCGGAGCTCGGCAAGCGGGCCACGGGGAGCACGTTCTACATCCTCGACGAGCCGACGACCGGCCTCCACTTCGAGGACGTGCGGAAGCTGCTCACGGTCCTCCAGCGCCTCGTGGACGCCGGCAACACCGTGCTCGTCATCGAGCACAACCTCGATGTCGTGAAGTCGGCCGACTGGGTCATCGATCTCGGCCCCGAGGGAGGCTCGGAGGGTGGCCGCATCGTGGCCCAGGGCACGCCGGAGGCCGTCGCCGCCGTGTCCGAGAGCTACACCGGCAAGTTCCTGCGGGACATCCTCGAGTGACGGGGTGGGGTGACGAGCTCGCCGCCTGGTGGATCGAGGAGCTCGCCTCCGACACGGCGTACGCGTCCGAGGTCGTGCCGGTCGCCCTCGACCTGCTCCGACCCCAGCCGGGCCGTCGCTACCTGGACCTCGGCTGCGGCCAGGGCCGGGTGATGGAGGAGCTCGCCGCTGCCGGGGCAGAGGGTCTCGGCGTGGACCTGTCGAGGCGCCTGCTCGACTCCGCGAAGCAGTGGGGCCCCGTCGTCCGGGCATCCCTGCCGTCGCTCGGGTGGATGGGCGATGGCTCCGTCGACGGGGCGATCACCGTCCTCGTCCTGGAGCATCTCGAAGACGCGGGCACCTTCTTCGAGGAGACGGCGCGCGTCGTCCGTCCCGGCGGGGTCCTGGCACTCGTGGTCAACCACCCGGTGCTCACCGCACCCGATTCGGGCCCCATCGTCGATCCCGACGACGACGAGGTGCTGTGGCGATGGGGCGGGTACTTCGCCTCCGGGTACACGGAGGAGCCGGCGGGTCCGGGGACCGTCCGCTTCCATCACCGTTCCACGGCCGACCTCCTGACCGCGGCGGCGGACGCAGGCTGGAGTCTCGAGCGACTCGTCGAAGCGCCGGCAGGCCAGCAACGGCGGCGTCGCGACGCGCTCCTGGCCGCGCAGGCCCACGTGCCCAGATTGCTCGGGGCACGATGGACCAGGGGGGAGGGGCCGTGATGGGGATCTGTCCGGCGACCTCCTCGGGAACCGCCTCTCCCGGGACCTTCGACCAGAGAGGCGAGCGAAGGCGGACGAGCGCGCACCCGCTGCCCACGGGGACGGGATCCGCCGTGGAGCCCTTGTGGGAGATCCAGGCACCTGCGGACGCCGAGGGGCCGGCGAGCTGCGTCACCTCGTGGGCCGAGCGTCTTCCGTCCGAGCAGGCATGGGTGGTCCGGAAGCGCTGAGGACGCCCCGGATACACTCGATCACCGATGCTGCGGCGTCCCCCTGCCTCTGAGATCCCCGACCACCCCGGGGTGTACCGCTTCCGCGACCGTCACGGCGAGATCCTCTACGTCGGAAAGGCGAAGTCGCTGCGCAAGCGCGTCGCCAACTACTTCGGACGCGATCTCCTGAGCCGGACGCGGACGATGGTCGAGTCCGCAGAGTCGGTCGACTGGATCGTGACCGAGAACGAAGTCGAAGCCCTCATGCTGGAGTACACGCTGATCCAGCGGCATCAGCCTCGGTTCAACATCCGTCTGCGAGACGACAAGTCGTTCCCGTTCCTGGCGATCACCCGTGCCGAGGACTGGCCCCGGGCGACCGTGATGCGCGGCAAGCGCCGCAAGGGAACCCAGTACTTCGGTCCCTACGCGCATGCCTACGCCATCCGTCAGACGCTCGACCTGCTGGTCCGCACCTTCCCGATCCGCACCTGCTCCAACGCCAAGTACAAGCGGCACGAGGCCCAGGGGCGTCCATGCCTTCTCTTCCACATCGAGCGCTGCTCGGGCCCGTGTGTGGGGGAGGTCACGCCGGAGGAGTATGCGGGGTTCGTGGACGGCCTCGCCGATTTCCTGGCGGGAGCCGACGACGCGATCGTGGACCGCCTG
>DATHYU010000216.1:0-3296 GCA_035458965.1 Acidimicrobiia bacterium
GCGCCGGGCCCGGCGGCCTGCGCGCGAAGTTCTGCGTCCGTTCCCGGCGGTGGAGCGGGGGTTCGTGCGCGTCATGGCGCTCACGTTCTTCGTCGCCGCGGGGTTCTTCGTGGCCCTGGCGCTCGTCGACGGCACGCGAACCTGGTGGTTGATCGCGGCCAACGCGACGGTCCTGGGCGTCATCGGGCTCGTGCAACTCGCGTTGAACCGACCGAACGTCCCGTACCTGGTGTTCGCCGACGTCGTGGTGACCCTCTGGGTCATCGGCGCCGTGCCGGACCTCGAGCGGATCGCGATCGCCATCGCCAGCGCGGCGCTCGCCGGTCTCGGGGCCTCGTTCACGACCGCTCGCCACCGGCCGACCTATCACGCCTTCATCGCCTTCCTGTGGATCGGTCAGATGCTCGTCAGCCCGGTGCGTGACCTCGTCGTGTTCTACGAGGTGTGCGTGTACGGGATCGTGGCTGCCGGCACCCATTTCCTCCTTGCGATCACCGGCCGGACCTGGCAGCGATACCGCACCGTCTTCGAGCAGGCACCGATCTCGCTCTGGGAGGAGGACTTCTCCGAGGTGGCGCGTCGGCTCGATGGGCTGCGCCGCAGCGGCGTCGCAGACCTCGCCGTCCACCTCGAAGAGGACCCACAGCTCCTCGACGAGTTGATCGCCGCCATCCGCGTGATCGAGGTCAATCGGGCGGGCGCAGACCTCGTCGGTGCCGCCACCGTCGACGAGCTCGTCGGGCAGATCGACCCCGCCACGATCGACGGCCCGACGCGGCAGTCGTTCGTGGATCAGCTCGTCGCCATCTGGCACCGGCGAACGACCGTGGTCACGGAGGTGGGCGGACGTACCCTCGCCGGACGGCCGATCGACCTGGTGCTCCGGTGGGCCGCCCCGCGCGACCTCGACGACCGCCCCGACTACGGCAGCGTGGTCGTGTCGATCGAGGACGTCACCGAGATGAAGAACATCCAGCGCCAGCTCGGCATCTCCAATCGGCTGCTCCAGGCGGTCAACGACGCACAACGGTCACTCATGGCCGACGAGGACGGCGACCGGGTGTTCCCCGCTCTGCTCGATCGCCTGGCGGACATCGCCGGGGCCACCTGCGGCGGCATCTTCGAGGTGGTCGACCCCGCGCTCCGCGACGTCGAGGTCCTGGCGCTCGTCGGCCACGCCGATCTCGAGGGCGGGCCGCTCGAGGAAGCCCTCGACGCTGCGTTCGACGCACGCGATGTCGTCCTCGTCGAGTGCGACGGGCGCAACGGCCTCGACCAGGTCCTCGTGATCCCCTTCCTCGATGGGGAGGACATCCTGGGGATCCTGCTCCTCGGCGACCCGACCATCGCCGGCGCGGGCGTGGAAGTGGACTTCCTCCGTTCGTTCGCCGCAACCCTGAGCCACCTGCTCCATGCCCGGCGCGGGCATCTGCTGCGACGGGCAGCCGAGGTCGCCTTGCGCAGGAACGAGGAGCACATGCGGTCCATCCTCGACGGCGCTCCTGTCGTCATGCTGGCGTTCGACGCCGACGGCGTGGCGACGTTGACCGGCGGTGCCGTCCTCGAGCGTCTCGGCATCGACGAGAGCCGGCTCCTCGGTCGAAGCCTCGACGACTGGCCGGAGTCGGCCGCGCTCCCCGTGGTGGTCTCCGCCGCGCTGCGCGGCGTCCGCGCAGCCGAGATCGTCGAGTTCGCCGGCCTCGTCCTCGATGCCCGCGCCGAGCCGATCCGCTCGGAACGAGGAACCGTCGAGCAGGTCGTCTTCGTGGGGACGGACGTCACGGAGCAGCGCCGGATGCAGGACGCACTGGCCACGAGCGCGGCTCGCTACCGCATGGTGGTCCAGAACGCCTCGGATCTCCTCTACACGATCCTGGCCGACGGCACGATCGGGTTCGTCTCGCCGTCCGTCGCCTCGCTGGGGTACGACCACGAGGCACTCGTCGGCACCTCCGTGCTCGATCTGCTGCATCCCGACGACGCCGCGACCGTTCTCGCCACCGCGACCCGGACGCCGGTCGGAAGGAACACCGGCGTGGTGCTGCATCGCGTTCGCCACGCCGACGGCTCGTGGCGCTCGATGGAGGCGCAGGCGACGAACCGCCTCGACGATGCAGAGGTCGCGGGTTGGATCGTCACCGCCCGTGACGTCACCGACCGCGTCGCGGCCCAGCGAGCGCTGACCGAGAACGAAGAGCGGTTCCGGTTCCTCGCCGAGAACTCGTCGGATCTCATCGCCCGGCACCGCCCCGACGGCACCTTCACCTACATGTCGCCGGCGTCGGAGGTGCTCCTGGGCTATCGGCCCGGCGAGCTGCTCGACACCAACTTCTACGACCTCTTCCACCCCGATGACCTCGAGGCCGTGGCGGCGGCCGACCTCCGGCCCGGCCCGGACGGACGTCCGGGCGCGGTCGAGTACCGGGTTCGCCGCAAGGACGGCACGTGGACCTGGTTCGAGACGACCAGCCGGGTCATCGCCGGGCCGACCGGTGAGGTGCTGGAGGTGCAGGCGGCGTCTCGCGACATCTCGGCGCGCAAGCAGGCGGAAGGCGAGCTGAAGGCCGCCAAGGAGGCCGCCGAGGTCGCCACCCGGGCCAAGTCCGAGATGCTCGCCAACGTCAGCCACGAGATCCGCACGCCGATGAACGCCATCCTGGGCATGACCGACCTCGCCCTCGGGACCGAGATCGACGACGAGCAGCGCGAGTACCTGAGCACGGTCCGGTCGTCGGCGGAGTCGCTCCTCACGATCATCAACGACCTGCTCGACCTGTCTCGCATCGAGGCAGGACGCCTCGACCTGGAGCACATCCCGTTCGCGCTGCGCGACGTCTTCGAGGACTGCAGCCGGATGATGCAGGTGAGGGCCGCCGACAAGGGCCTCGACCTGGCGCTGCGCTTCGACCCGTCGCTGCCGGCGCGGATCGTCGGCGACCCGGGCCGCCTGCGCCAGGTCGTCGTCAACCTGATCGGCAACGCGGTGAAGTTCACCGAGCGGGGCTCGGTCACGGTGACCGTGTCGAGGGCCGAGGCCTCCACCGACGACGTGGAGCTCCAGGTTTCGGTCGAGGACACGGGCATCGGGATCCCGGCCGACAAGCTGGATCTCATCTTCGAGGCGTTCCGCCAGGCCGACGGGTCGACGACCCGGCGGTTCGGCGGCACCGGGCTGGGCCTGGCGATCTCCGGCGAGCTCGTGGTGGCCATGGGGGGGCGGATATGGGCCGACAGCACGCCCGGACGCGGCTCGGTGTTCCGCTTCACCGCCCGCTTCGGCGAGGCACCGCCGGACG
>DATHYU010000217.1:0-4965 GCA_035458965.1 Acidimicrobiia bacterium
AGACCGGCGGCGCACAGCAGCAGGAGCACGGTGCCCAGCGGCCGGAAGTTGGCGAGCAGGTCGAGGATCCACCACGCCCGGCCGGCGAACCCGGCGAGCGTCGCCACGACCCCGACGCCGGCGAGCGCGAAGAGCACGCCACCGGCCGCGCGCGCGAGGGCCGACCTGCTGGAGGCGGCTTCGGCCACCGGACTCGCCACGTGACGTCCTCCCAAGCGTCGGGCCCGCCGTCCGGCGGGCCCGATCAACCTACCCAACGGATGCGACGGATCAGAACGCTGCGTCGTCCATCGACATGAGCCAGCCGTCCTCGGCCTCGGCCACCCGGCGCCGTAAGGCCGCCTTCGGAAGCACGTTCGCGGCGAACCAACGGGCCGAGGCGACCTTGCCCTCGTAGAAGCCACGATCGGCGCCCGGATCGCCGCCGAGCTTGGCGAGCGCCACCTCGGCGTGGCGGATGAGGAGCCACCCCATCACGAGCTCGGCGAGACCCTCGAGGAGGGCATTGGTGTGCAGGCCCGTCTTGTGGACCTGCGCCGGGTCGTCGATTGCCGCCATGAGATGGCCGACGAGGACGCCGACGAGGCCCTGCACGTCCTCGCCCGCCGCCCCGAGCAGCTCGCGCTCGGTGGCGAGCGGGTCGTCGGGGCCGCCGCCCTTCACCGTCTCGGTGATCTCGGCGGCGAGCTTCATCAGGGTCTCACCGCGGTCGCGGGCGATCTTGCGGAAGAACAGGTCCAGCGCCTGGATCCCGGTCGTTCCCTCGTACAACGTGTCGATCTTGACGTCGCGGATGTACTGCTCGAGGGGGTAGTCCCGGGTGAAGCCGACGCCCCCGAACACCTGGAGCGACTGCCCGAGCAACTCGTAGGCCTTCTCCGAGGAGTAGCCCTTGGCGAGCGGGAGGAGCAGATCCTCGAGCTTGTGCCAGTACGGCTCCTCCGGCTCGAGCTTTGCCCGGTCTCCCGCGGCCGCGGTGTACAGGACGAGCGCCCGCATGGCCTCGGCGTGCGCCTTCTGCTCCATGAGCATGCGGCGGACGTCGGGGTGACGGATGATCGGAACCCGCGGCGCCTCGGGATCGCGTGCCTCGGCGAGGTCGGGCCCCTGGATGCGCTCCTTCGCGTACTCGAGGGCGTTGAGGTACCCGGTCGAGAGGGTGGCCATCGACTTCGTGCCGATCGTCAGGCGGGCGTGCTCGATCACGAGGAACATCTGGCGGATGCCCTCGTGCACCCCGCCGACGAGGTACCCGACGCACGGCCGGTCGGCTCCGAGCGTCAGCTCACAGGTCGACGAGCCCCGAATCCCCATCTTGTCCTCGACGGCCGTGACCACGGCACCGTTGCGCTCCCCGAGCGAGCCGTCCTCGTTCACGAGGAACTTGGGCACGATGAACATCGACAGGCCCTTCGTGCCCGGCCCGGCGCCCTCGGGACGGGCGAGCACGAGGTGGACGATGTTCTCGTGGAAGTCGGAGTCGCCGCTGGTGATGAACCGTTTGACACCCTCGAGGTGGTACACCTCGCCCTCGACGTGGTGGGCCTTGGCGAGCCCGGCGCCGACGTCCGAGCCGGCATCGGGCTCGGTGAGCACCATCGTCCCGCCCCATTCCTTCTCGATCATCCAGCGCGCCCACGTCTCGCGCTGCTCGTCGGTGCCGACGACGTCGATGACCCCGGCCATGAGGCCGCCCGAGATGTAGAAGAAGATCGCCGAGTTGCCTCCGAGCAGGAACTCGGTGGCTCCCCAGTAGAGAGCCAGTGGTGCCCCGACGCCGCCGAGGTGCTCGGGGAGGCCGAGCAACCCCCACCCGCCGTCGTAGAAGGCGCGCAGGCTCTCCTTGACGGAGTCCGGAAGGGCGATGTCGCCGTCGTGGACCTCCAGGTGATGGCGGTCGGCCTCGACGAAGGACGCAGCGAACTCCTCCCGGGCGAGGCGCTCGACCTCGGTGAGGATGGCCCGGGCGGTGGGCTCGTCCATCTGTGCGAAGGGCCCGGTGAATCGATCCTGGACGCCGAGGACCTCGAAGAGGTTGAACTCGACATCCCGCAGATTGCTGCGGTAGTGGCTCATGGGGTGCTCCGTGCTGGCTTTCTTTGAATATACACTCAAATTTGAGCGTCGACTCTCTTTTTGGAGGCGGTGGGTCGTTCCCCATCGTGGGCACGGCACCAGGGGCCTTCCTCGAGCACTACCGTTCATGCCGGGAGGAGAACCACATGGGCCGATACAGGGCCGGGATCGAGACGCGTCAACGCATCCTCACCGCGACGCGCGACGCCCTCGCCGAGTCGGGCCTCGACGGCACGACCCTCAAGGCGATCTGCGAGCGCGCCGGTGTCCAGCCCGGCTCCTTCTACAACCTGTTCCCCTCGAAGGAGGAGGCAGTCCTCACCGTCGTCCGCGAGGCGATCGAGGCCGTCGACCCGCACCCCGACGGCGAGGGGATCGACAGACCGGCCGAGTTGGTCGAGGCCTTCGTCCGGTTCCTCGAGGGCCAGCCGTTCCTCGCCCGCGTCTACCTGCAGATCGCCGTGACGGGAGCGGTCGGCGACGGCCACCTCATCGGACGGATCCGCCGCCACCGGGAGCGCCGGGTCGAGCGCTTCACCGACGCGATCGCCCGGGATGCCGGCCTGACGGACCGTTCGGAGGCGCAGCGTCGGGCCGAGCTCATGCTTGCAACGCTCGAAGGGCTGGCCATCGCCACGTTCCTCGACCCCACGATCGACGTGCGCAAGCACGCCCAGTCGCTGATCTAGGCGTCAGCCACAGGCGCGCCGCACGAGACGTTCGAAGAACGCCACCGCCCGATCCGCGTCCGCCACCCGAAGGCGCTCATCCGCGCCCTGGACCCGGCCGAGATCGGACGGCGTCGCCGTGAACGGAGCAAATCGGTACACCGCGCCCGGGGCGAGGTCCACGAAGTGGCGGGAGTCGGTGGCACCGGGGACGATCCACGGCGCCGTGCCCACCCCGAGCACCTCCCCGATGGTCTCGCTCACGACCTGGTAGCCGGGACCGTCGGGATCCGACAGCGGCGGTGGGTCACCCGCGAATGCCTCCTCGACCGCCTCGACCACCACCTCGGCGCCGACGACCGAGCGCATGTGTTCGAGCACGCCCTCGATCGTGTCGCCGGGCATGACCCAGACGTTCACCACGGCGCGGGCCTGCTGGGGGAGCACGTTCGGCCTCACCCCGCCGTCGATCATCGTGACCGCCATCGTCGTTCGGATGAGCGCGTTGGTCGCCGGCGTGTCCGCCATCTGCCGCTCGATCAGCCCGGCGAAGGCCCCCGGACGGCCGAGCACCCCCCGCCGGGCGAACGGCAGCACCGTGGCGAGGGCCCGGAAGAGCCCAAACTGCACCGGGAGACGCGCCGGCATCGGGGATGCTTCGAGCCGGCGGATCGCCTCCGCGAGGGTGCCGATCGCCGTCGACGTCGGAGGAGCCATCGGTTGCCCTCCCTCGCCCGATGCCGAGATCGAGACGTTGACGTGCCCCTTCTCACCGATGCCCAACAGGCCGAGCGGCGCACGGGCCCCGGGAAGCAGGTCCTCGACGACGACGCCGCCCTCGTCCAGCACGAAATCGAGGCGGACGTCCCGGCTCCGGAGATGCTCGGCGATCGCCCTGGCCCCGGTCGCCCCGCCGATCTCCCCGTCGTCTCCGAAGGCGAGCAGCAGCGGGGTCTCCGGAACGAACCCGTCGGCGAGCAGTCGCTCCACGGCCTCGAGGATCGCGATGAGCGCCCCCTTGTCGTCGAGGCTCCCCCGCCCCCACAGGAACTCCCCGTCGATGGTCCCCGAGAAGGGCTCGTGCGACCACTCGCCCTCCGTGCCCGCCTCGATCGGCACGACGTCCTGGTGGGCCATGAGCAGCACCGCCGGGGCGTCGGGGTCCGCACCCTCCCATGTGTACAGCAGAGCGTGGCCCGTGACCACCTCGCGCCTCAGGTGCTCGTGGACGAGGGGGTACGACTCGGCGAGGAACGCGTGAAATCGATCGAAGGCCGACCGATCGATGCGGTCGGGCTCCTCGAACGAGACCGTCGGGATGCGCACGGCCTCGGCAAGTCGTTCCAGGTACCGGGTCCCTGCGCCGCCGGGCGGCCCCGGCGCGTCCTCTGGACGGTGCGACCACCGCCGCCGCAGCGCCGAAGCGGCCGCGGCTCCGACGCCGGCTCCGGCGATGAGGCCTCCGATCTTCTTCGCCCGGTCCTCCATGAGCCGGAATCCTAGGGAGGCGGGCGATACCCTGGCCGACGTGCATTGGCTCGATCGTGCTTCGGCCCTCGCACTCGCTCGGACACCGGGTCCGCGCCGTGTGTTCCGCGACGGATGGGGTGATCCCGACGTCCTCGCGTGGTTTCGGGAGATCGCCCAGACCACGCCACCGATCGCCGACGTCCCCATCACGGAGTCTCCGGCGGCCGCGAACGGCGAGACGGTGGTCACCGACCTGGAGTTCGACTCGCCGATCGCCGAACACCTGCCGGAGCCCACGCGCCGGGCCCGGGCGCGCGTCATCACGACCCGGGAGGGCACCGAGCGGGTGGTGCTGCTGATGGCGGCCTGGAACGACCACGACTACCGCACCCGCATGACCCTCGCGAAGCTTCTGCTGAGCCGCGGCATCGGTGTCGCGATGCTGGAGAACCCCTTCTACGGCGGCCGGCGACCGGATCCTGACGATCCCCAGCCCATGCGCGACGTGGCCGCGTTCGGGACGATGGGCCGCGCGACCGTCCTCGAAGGACGGGTCCTCGCCCGCCACCTCCACGAGGCCGGCCACACGGTGGGCGTGTCGGGTTTCAGCATGGGCGGCAACATGGCCGGGTTCGTCGCCGCCATGGTCCCGTTCCCCGTCGCTGCGGCGCCCCTGGCCGCCGCGCACTCGCCCGGACCGCCGTTCGTCGCCGGCATCCTGGCGATCACCGTGGACTGGGAGGCACTCGGA
>DATHYU010000218.1:0-4894 GCA_035458965.1 Acidimicrobiia bacterium
AAGAAGGTCAACGCCGGGAACGTCGTGTGCGACTCCTCGACCTCGGCGAACCAGACCTCCCAATCCCTCCAGAGGTCGGTGAGCCGGTGGAGCTGGCCGATCGTGTGGAACCGGATCAGCATCGTGACCGCGGACGGAGGCGTCCCCGCTCGGACCTCGAGGAGGGCGACGCGGGTCTCCCGCCTCGAGAAGGCTCCGTAGATCGCCGGGAGGTAGGTGATGAGCATGGCGACGAGGGCGAGGCCGAGCCCTGCCTCGATGAAGGCCATGATCCGCAGGCCGCTCGACTCGACGCCGGCGAAGCCGAGGGTGAGGAGCGACGAGCCGCTGACGTGGAACGCGCGTCCCCATCCCTCTTGCTCGATCGCCCACTCCATGGCCATGAAGCCCACGGTCACGAGGGTCAGCCACGCGGCGACGAGGACGAGCAGGCCGATCGGGGCGAAGTGCGCCATCACCCGATCGCGCCAGTCGAAGGATCGTCGCGGCCCGGTGAAGAGCCCGAACAGACGCCGGAGCGACCGGAAGACCACCCGGCTCAAGAGGCCCTGGACGGCACGAGGCAGGATCACCGTCTGGACGGCGGACAGCACCGTCCAGACGGTGAGCCCGGCGCCGAGCACGAAGACGACGACCCGCAGGATCACGGCCGGGAGGTTACCGGCTGCCCTCCGGGCTCACCGGGTCGGTCAGGTCGTGCGCAACGCCTCGGTCGGCGACAACCGGGCGGCCCGGACCGCCGGATAGAGACCGGCGATCGCGCCGATCACCAGGGCGGCGGCGATGCCGCCGGCGAGGGCGATCCCGGGAATGAGGACATCCCACCCCCGGATCTCCGCGTACCCGGCGGTCACGCCGGCGCCGAGGAGGACGCCCCCCACACCCCCGACGAGGGCGAGGAGGAGCGCCTCGAGGAGGAACTGGACGGCCACATGGCGTCGCGTCGCCCCCAGGGCGCGGCGCAGGCCGATCTCCGAGCGGCGCTCCAGCACGCTGATGACCATGACGTTGGCGATCCCGACGCCGCCGACCAGCAGGGCGACGGCACCGAGGCCCAGGAACAGGGCCGTGAACGCCGACTCCGCCGCCGCCCGGGCCTCGAGCGCGTCGGTGGGCCGGCTCACCTCGACCTGGTCCGGATTCTCGGGGTTCACCGTCGGCGGCAACACTCCCATCACGGGGTCGACCTGGTCCGGATCCGTCCGGATGTACAGAGCCGAGGGAACACCGTCGTCGCCGAGGAACTCGATCGCCGTGGTCCACCCGATGATGGCGGCGCGGTCGAGGGTGGAGCTCAGGTCCAACGGCTCCAGGATCCCCACGACCCGGAACCACTGGTCGCCGATCCAGACCTGGACTCCGGCGTCGACGTCGGAGATGCCGAGGCGTTCCGCAGCCACCGCACCGAGAACCGTCGTCGGGAAGTCGGCGCCGGCCTCGGTGAGGAAGAAACCGTCGGCGACCCGGCCCTGCAACGTCTGGAGCAGGTTCGTGTCGACGGCCTGCACCGACAGGCCGCCCGAACGCGTGGAGGGCACGAGGTCGCTTCGGTACACGTTGGCGTCGACGGAACCGACGGCCGACACCGCCTCGACCGGCCCGATCCTCGCCACCATGACGGCGCTCTCCTCGGGGAGTTGCGCGTTCCCGAGACCGATCCCGGTTCCGGCCTGCACCACGACGAGGTTCGTCCCGAGCCGGTCGAGCTGGGCGATGAGGTCCGACTTGGACGACTCCGAGAGCCCGAGCACGGCGACGAGCGACGCGATGCCGATCGTGATGCCGAGAGCCGACAACGCCGCACGCATCCGACGCGTCCGCAGACCGACCGTTGCCGTGCGCACGGTGTCACCGGGGTGGAGGCGGCTCCTCGTGAGCGACGTCGTCATCGCGCCGCCCCCGACAACGCCGTGTCGCTCTCGATCCGTCCGTCGAGGATCGCCACCTGCCGTGGGAAGCGCTCGGCGATCTCCGCGTTGTGGGTGATGATGAGCATCGTGATCCCATCGGCGTTGAGCTCTTCGAGCAGTTCGACGATCGCGTCGCTCGAGCGGCTGTCCAGGTTCCCGGTGGGCTCGTCGGCCAGGACGATGTCCGGTCGACCGAGGATGGCCCGCGCCACCGCGACCCGCTGACGCTCACCGCCCGAGAGCTTGCCGGCCGGGTGGGCGACGCGATCTGCCAGGCCGACCCGATCGAGGGTCTCGGCCGCGAGCTGACGGCGCTCCTCGACGGACCGTCCCGTGTACAGGAGACCGTCGGCCACGTTGTCGAGCGCCGTGTAGCCGTCGAGGAGGTGGAACTGCTGGAACACGAAGCCGATGTGATGCGCCCGGACCGCCGAGAGCTGGCGGTCCGACAGTTCGTCGATGTCGAACCCGGCGACCTCGACCCGCCCCGAGGTCGGCCGGTCGAGCGTCCCCATGACGTGGAGCAGCGTCGACTTCCCGGATCCCGAGGGACCGACGATACCGAGGAGCTCACCGCGTCGCACCGTCAGGTCGACGCCCCCAAGGGCGCGCACGGGCGGCGTACCCGGGTACTCCTTCGTGACCGCCGTCAGCCCGAGGACCGTGTCGGCGCTCACGGGGCGATGACCATCTGGCCCGGGAGGAGGACGTCGGAGCCCACCTCGACGAGGCCGTCCGCATAGAGCCCCGGGGCCACCGCCACGAGGTACGTCGTGCCGTCGCCCGCATCCACCTCGACGGCGTAGCCCCCCTCGGCGAGGGCGAGCAGCGCCGTGACCGGCACCGCCATCACGCCGCGCCGCTCCTCGGTCACGACGGCGACCTCGACACCGGCCTGGTCGAAGGCCAGCCCGGCGGACGGATCGTCCAGGGCCACGAGCACGTCCAGCGTGGCGCCGCCGCCCTGGTTCTGGGGCTGCTGGGTCACCGTCGTCGCCTTGAACGTGACCCGGCCGGTGACCTCGTCACGGTTCGGGAGCTCCACGGTCACGCGATCGCCGACCTCGAGGAGCTCGGTGTCCTCTGCCGCGAGGTCGATGGCGACGACCGGCTCGTCGGTCGAGGTGGAGAGGACCGCCGTGTTGGGGGAGACGCTCGCCCCGGGGTCGACGAGCCGGTCGGCGATGCGGACCGGGCCGGCGAGCAGCACGACGTCGGCGGGATCGACGACGCCGTCGTCCTCGGCCCCGATCGTCTGCTGCCAGGCGATCACGGCCGCCTCGGTCTCGTCGTCGAAGAAGCCGTCGACGGCGCCGGGATCGAAGCCGAGCCGGGTCAACGCCTGCTCCAACGCGAGGACGTCGTCGCCCTCGGGACCGGTCACGTCGGTCACGATCGTGAACACCGCGATGCCGTCGTTCGCCCGGTCGCCGACCTCGACGAGCACCTCGTGCACCTCCAGCGAGCCGGTGGTCCAGAGGATGTCGCCGACCCCGATCTGCCCGTCGACCGTCGCCCCGTAGGCCTCCTCGAAGTCCTCGACGAGGTCCGACGTGGAGCTCGTGAACTCCTCGTCGATCGTCAGGGAACCGTCCGGGTCGTACCCGAGCCGGACCAGGGCCTCCTCGAACTGCAGCACGTCGGGCCCTTCGGTTCCCTCGGCACGCCCGATCGGCGGGACGAGGGAGCGGTAGGCCGGGACATCGCCTTCGAGCACGACGATGGGCTGGCCGTCGACGCGAGCGAGGACGTCGCCCTCGGCGATCACGTCGCCTTCGGAGGGCACCTCGGTGAAGACGCCCTGGGCGCGGATGGTGACGGGCTCGATCTCGATCGTGAGGCCCAGTGGCCGATAGAAGATCTCGTCGCTGAAGAGCAGCGGGATGGGCTCCGCGTCGATCTCGAACAGGATGTCGCCTTCCGTGGCGACGATGCCCGGCTCGATCGCGGCCGTGAGGCGCCCGGCGGCCCCGGCAAGGATCGGATCGCCGGCATCGAAACCGACGACGCCCTCGAGGGTCTCCACGGCGATGAGATCGGTGGTGACGACCTCGCGGAAGGTCCGGTTCGCCGCGACCGTCGCCGTCGACGCGTCATCGCCACCCGACGAGGCGATGAACGCCACCCCGGCGGCGCCGGCGACGACGAGCACGAGGAGCACGATCGGCCAGCGTCGCCGGCGCGTCGGCGAGGTCTGGGAGCCGGGGTCGGGAGTCGTCACGGTGATATCGGCCTTCGCCTGCGTCATGATGGTCCTCACCCTCCCCCGCCGTCGCCACCGGGCCCGGGTCCGCTACCCCCGCCGAACCCGCCGCCACCGCCGGGCCGCAGCCGGAAGTCCCCGAACTCGGCCTGACACACCTCCAGCGCCGCCTGGAACTCGGGGTCGTCGGGGTCCAGCTGGCCGAAGGGACCGCCGCCGTCTTCGCCGCCTCCGGGGCCGGGGCCTGCACCGAACTGCGGGTCGGGCATGTCGATGCCCTCGTCCCGCATGCACGCCGCAAATGCCAGCAACTGGTCCTCGATGGCGGTGCGGTCCTCCTGATCGAAACGCTGGGCGACACCTTCGAGCAGCCCGCCACAGGCGTCCCGGGCGGCCAGCAGGGTCTCCCGATCGATGTCGCCGGCGACGAGCTCTCGGAAGTTCAACCGCAGGTTGCCGTCGGCGTCGACCTCGGGGTCGTTCATCTCGACACCGTGTTCCCGCATGCACTCCGTGAAGGCGAGGAGTGCTTCCTCGGCGTCCACCTCGCCCTGGCCCGAGACCGTGGTCGTCGCGCCGTCGATGGAGGCGACGTCGCCACCTCCCCCGCCCGTCTCGCCGGTGGTGGCGACGAGTTGGTCGGCGCTCGCGACGCCCGTGCCCTCGTCGGACGACCCGCACCCGGCGGCGACGAGCGCCGAGGCGACGACGAACAGGGCGATTCGAGTTCTCATCGAGTGCTCCTCCGGTGAACGTGAGCCTGCATCGTCGCCGACAGATG
>DATHYU010000219.1:0-12578 GCA_035458965.1 Acidimicrobiia bacterium
CCAGCCCATCGACCGGCCGACCGAGCTGTTCGCCGGTGATGCCGTCGCTCTCGGAGAGGCCTCGTTCCGGTTCCGAGCCGCCTGACATGTCGGATCTCGGAGTCAACGTCGCCACCCTGCTCTTCATCGGAGTCGTGGCATCGCTCACGTGGGCGATCGCCCGCTCGATGCGATCCCAGCTCCAGAGCAGCCCGCCGCGGGGTGCTCCGGTCCTCGTGGTCACGTCCACGGGCCGCCTTCAGGGTCTCGAGATCGCCGTCGACCGGGCGATCGTCGCAGGCCGCGGCTCCGACGTCACCGTTCATCTTCTCGACGACTTCGCCTCCGACCATCACGCCCGGTTCGAGCCGTCCGGAACGGCGATCGCAGTGGTCGACCTCGGCTCGACGAACGGCACCTTCGTGAACGACCACCGAATCGAGACGCGCACGATCGCGTCGCCGGGCGACACGGTGCGCATCGGACGGACCATCATGGAAGTCCGATGAGATACAGCTGGGCGGGCCGCACGGACCCCGGGCGCATCCGGGACCACAACGAGGACGCCGTCTTCCCCGAGGGTGACGGGCAGGCGTCGGACCGGTTCGTCGTGGCCGTCGCCGACGGCATGGGCGGGCACGTCGGAGGAGAGATCGCCAGCCGGGCTGCACTCGACGCGGCCATCGATGCAGAGGGTGATCCGGAGGCCCGGGTCCTCGCCGCCAACGGCGCCGTGCTCGATCGAGTCGCCGAGCAGCCCGCCCTCGCCGGCATGGGAACGACACTGACCATGGCCGACATCGCCGAGTCCGGCCGGGTCGAGCTCGGCCACGTCGGCGACAGCCGTGCCTACCTGCTCCGCAACGGCGAGCTCCGCCAGATCACGAGGGACCACTCGGTCGTGGCCGAACTCGTGGAGTCGGGTGATCTGCGTCCCGAGGACGTCCCGTTCCACCCGTACCGGAGCGTCATCACGCGAGCACTCGGGCTCGAGCGGATCGTGGCCGTCGACACGCACGACCTCCGTCTCGCCAAGGACGACGTGCTCCTCCTCTGCTCCGATGGGCTCAACACGATGATCTCGAACGACGAGATCCAGACGATCCTCGAGCAGGCCGAGGACCCGGCGGCCGCCGCGGATGCGCTCGTCGATGCCGCCAACGAGGCCGGCGGTCACGACAACATCACCGTGATCGTGGTCCACACCCACGCCGACGACGCGGACTGACCGATGACACCGCGCCCGGGCACCGCCCGCCGCGTCCCGAGCCGCCGCTCGGAGCCGATCCTCCTCGCCGCGGCGGCGGTCCTCGCCGCGGGTGGAGCCCTCCTCGTCGATCTCGCGGCGGACGCGCCGTCGATCGAGCCCCTGGTGACGTTGGTGGTCTTCGCCGCAGCCTTCTTCGGTCTCCGCGTCGCGGTCCGACGGTGGGCGTTCGACGCGGCGGCACCGCTGCTCGGGCCGGCAGCAGTGCTCACCGCACTGGGCTGGGTGGAGGTCTACCGCATCGACGCCGATCTGGGCCGGCTGCAGCGCTGGTGGCTCCTCGCCGCGGCGGTCATCGCCGCCGCCGCCCTCCGTCTGCTCGATGTCGCCGGGGTCCAGGTCCTCCGCCGGTACCGGTTCCTGTTCTTCGCCGGAGCCCTTGCTCTCCTGCTGCTGCCACTCCTCCCGTCGTCGTGGCCCATCCGGGGAGCCACCGTCAACGGCGCCCGGCTCTGGGTCCGGATCGACGTCGGCGGCGCCTCCCTCAGCTTCCAACCGGGCGAGGCCGCGAAGCTGCTGGTGGTGGTCTTCCTCGCCGCCTTCCTCGCCGATCGGCGGCAGGCCCTCACGGTGGCGACCAGGCACCTCGGTCCCTTCCGCCTTCCCGAGCCCCGTCAGCTCGTGCCCATCGCCATCGCGTTCGGCGTGGCGCTCGGCGTGCTCGTCTACCAGCGGGACCTCGGCGCGTCGCTGCTGCTGCTCGTCGTCTTCGCAGGCATGCTGTACATGGCGACGGGCCGCAAGACCTACCCGATCGCCACGCTCGGGTTCGTCGGTCTCGGCGCGGTGGCGGCGCCCCGTTTGTTCTCCCACGTCCAGGTGCGCGTGGATGCCTGGCTGCGGCCCTGGGCCGACGCATCGGGCGGCGGGTACCAGGTGACGCAGGCGCTGTTCGCGCTCGGATCCGGCGGGCTGACGGGCTCCGGCATCGGCGGTGGCGACCCCGGCGTCGTGCCGGCCGCGGCCACCGACTACGTCTTCGTCGCCATCGGCGAGGAGATGGGCCTGATCGGCTCGCTGCTCGTCATCGGCCTGTTCGGACTGCTGGTCGCCGCGGGCTTCGGGATCGCCCTCCGGGCGGCGGACACGTTCCGGTCGCTGCTGGCTGCGGGCCTGACGCTGGCGCTCGGGGCCCAGGCGATCATCATCGTCGCCGGGGTCCTCCGCGTCCTTCCCGTGACCGGGATCACGCTGCCGTTCATGTCCTACGGGGGATCTGCCCTCCTGGCCAACTTCGTCGCCATCGCCATGCTGATGCGCATCTCCCACGAGGAGCGGTCGTGAGACGGTCGATCCGCGTCGTCGGAATCGGGATCTCGGTGATGCTCGGGGTGCTCGCCGTCGCCGCCGGGTACCACCAGGCGGTGGCCGGGGACCGCTACCGCAACGACCTCCGCAACCCCAGGGCGATCGCCGCCGTGGAGGACCGTGGCCGCATCCTCACGACCGACGGCCGTGTGGCCGCGGTGTCGGTCGACGACGACGGCCGTGTCGGAAGGCGCTACCCGGCGGCAGAACGGTACGCCCATCCCGTCGGCCACGCGACGCTGCTGTTCGGCGACACCGCCATCGAGGCGAGACGGGCCGACGATCTCCGCTCGCCTCCTCCCGACTCCCTGGCCTCCCTGATCCGGCGCCTGCTGGGCGACGATCTCACCCCTCACGACATCGTCATCACCATCGACGACACCGTCCAGCAGACTGCGGCCGCGGGTCTCGGCGATCAGCGGGGCGCCGTCGTCGCCCTCGACGCCGCGACCGGCGAGATCGTCGCGTGGGTGTCGACGCCTGCCTACGACCCGAACCGGTTGACCGGGCCCGCAGCCGGCCCCGCCGGAGAGGAGCTCGCCTCCCGAACCGACCTTCCCCTCGTCGACCGGGTCCGCCAGGCCGTCTACCCGCCGGGTTCCACGTTCAAGGTCCTCGTGGCGGCGGCCGCCCTCGACGCCGGTCTGTCGCCCGACAGTCCGCTCGACGACCTCGCCGAATACCGGGCACCGGGAACCGAGCGACCGATCACCAACTTCCGCGACGGGCCCTGCGAAGACGGCTCGACCATCACCCTCTCCGACGCGCTGGTCGTCTCCTGCAACACGGCGTTCGCCGCCCTCGGGGTGGAGCTCGGCGGCGAACGGATCTCGACCGCCTCACAGGATGCCGGGTTCGGCGAGCGCGTTCCCTTCGAGTTGGCAACCGAGATCGGGTTCGTCCCCGACGCCGACGCCCTCGACGCAGACCTCCCGGCCCTGGCGCAGTCGTCGATCGGCGGGCGAGACGTCCGGGTGACGCCGCTGCAGATGGCCCTCGTCGCCGCCGCGGTCGCCAACGGGGGCGAGGCCCCGCGACCCGTGATCGTGGATCGGGTGATCGATCGCGACGAGATCGTCGACGAGACGCAGCCGATCTTCTGGCGGCGCATGTTCACGGCGCCCACCGCAGCAGCCCTCCGCGAGATGATGATCGCCGTCGTCGAGCGGGGAACCGGTTCGACCGCCCGGACCGACGGGGTGGTGATCGGCGGCAAGACCGGGACGGCGGAGGTCCCCGACGCGGCCCCCCACACGTGGTTCATCGCCTTCGCCGAGCATGGCGAGCGCAGGCTCGCTCTCGCCGTGCTCGTCGAGAACGGCGGGGCTCTGGGCGACGAAGGGACGGGTGGGCGCGTGGCCGCCCCGATCGCCAGGAGTGTCATCGAGGCGTGGATGAGAAGTGGATCCTGAGGGGACCGGTACCATGACTTGCCGTGGACTCACAGAGCGTCCTTTCGGATCGCTACGCCCTCATCTCCCATCTCGCGCGCGGTGGCATGGCCGACGTGTACGTCGCGCGCGACGAGCTCCTGGGGCGCAAGGTCGCGGTCAAGATCCTCCACGGGCACTTCGCGTCCACGGACGCCTTCGTCGAGCGCTTCCGGCGCGAGGCCCAGTCCGCGGCCAACCTCCAGCACCCCAACATCGTCAACATCTTCGACTGGGGCCAGGACGGTGAGGACTACTTCATGGTCATGGAGCTCATCGAGGGCCGGAACCTCCGCGACGTGGTCCGCAGCGAGGGCGCGCTCTTGCCCCGCCGGGTCGCGGAGATCGGGTCGGAAGTCGCGGCGGCTCTCGAGACGGCGCACGCCTCCGGCCTCGTCCACCGCGACATCAAGCCCGCCAACGTGCTGCTCACCCGCGACGGCAGCGTCAAGGTCACCGACTTCGGCATCGCCCGCGCCTGGGACGACTCCGACGAGCTGACGAGCACGGGGGCCGTCATCGGCACGGCCTCGTACTTCTCGCCCGAGCAGGCCCAGGGCCACGCGGTCGATGCCCGCTCCGACATCTACTCGCTCGGTGTGGTGATGTACGAGATGCTCGCAGGGCAGCCGCCGTTCAGCGGCGAGAGCCCCGTGGCCGTCGCCTACCAGCACGTGCGCAACGATCCGGTGCCCATCTCGCAGTTCAACCCCGAGGTGCCGCCGGGCCTCGAGGCCATCGTGATGCAATGCCTGCAGAAGGACCCGGCGGCCCGCTACGGATCGGCCGCCGACCTCGCCGCCGACCTGCAGCGGTACCTCGCCGGCACGGTCCCGCTCGCGGCGCCCCAGAACGAGGCGCCGACGCGGCTCCTGACGGCGGACCAGTTGCCCCCACCCGTCGTCCCCGGCGAAGAGTTCTTCGACTCCACTCCGCCGGCCCAGGGATACGTCGTCGGGTACGACGAGCCGGGCCGTCCGAGCCGTTCGGCGATCGTCGTCGGCGTGCTGGGCAGCCTGGCCGTGCTCGGGATCGGCCTGATCTTCCTCGTCCAGCTGCTCTCGGGATCTGGAGGCGGAGACGAGACCGTGAGGGTCCCCGACGTCACGCTCCGGGACCCGGCCGAAGCCCTCGTGATGCTCCAGGACCTGGACCTCAAGGTGCGCCAGGAGAACGTGGCGAGCGCAGAGGTCCCCGAGGGGCTCGTCGCCTCGACGGACCCCGAGGTCGGGACCGAGGTCGAGACCGGATCCTTCGTCACGCTCTTCGTCTCGACCGGGCCCTCGAGCGTGTCGGTGCCCCGCGTCGTCGACACGAGCGAGGCCCAGGCGCGAGCGCTGCTCCAACAGGCGGGCCTCCAGGTGGGCGAGATCGTCTTCGAGGCATCCGCCACCCTCGAGGAGGGAACGGTGCTCGCCCAGAGCCCGGCGCCGGGCGAGATCGTGGGCGCCGGTTCGGCCGTCGACCTCGTGGTGTCGGCCGGGACGGACACACTCACCGTCCCCGACCTGAGCGGCCGCACCGAGGACGACGCCCTCTTCCAGCTGAGCCAGGCGGGCTTCGGCGCTCAGCAGATCCGCATCGAGCGTGAGCCCGACGTCGAAGTCCTCGAGGGGTTCGTGATCGAGACGATCCCCGGCGCCAATCAGATCCTGCCGGCGGACGGGATCATCCGCCTGGTCATCTCCGAAGGCCCGGTGCCGACCGTGGTTCCCGACGTGACGGGGGACACGCCGACGGCCGCCAGGGCGGCCCTCGAGAACGCCGGATTCGTGGTGACCGAGGGTGATGCCGTCGAGTTGCCGTTCGGCGACGAGAACGACGGCCTCGTCGCGGAGCAGGAACCGACCGCAGGGCGGACCGTGGAGTACGGATCGATCGTCGAGATCCGGGTGGGCACGTCGGCCGACACCGTCGAGGTGCCCGACGTGGGCGGTCGCACCGAAGCGGAGGCGCGGGCGATCCTCGAGCCGCTCGGGTTCCTCATCCGCATCGGGAACCCGGTCACCCTTCCCTTCGGCGACGAGAACGACGGCAAGGTCATGGTGCAGAGCCCGGGCGCCGGCCAGGTGGTGCCGGGTGGCTCCGTGGTCCGCCTCGACCTCGGCGAGGCGTCCGAGCAGATCCTCGTGCCGGACGTGATCGGATTCACGCCGCAGGATGCTCAGACGGAGATCGAGGCTGCACAACTGGCCTACGCCCGCGGGGACGACATCACCCTGCAGCCGGGTGATCCCAACATCGGTCGCGTTGTCGTCCAGGGCCCCGGGGCCGGCCAGGAGGTCGATCCCGGGACAACGGTGATTGTCGGCGTGGGGGTCGAGATCGTCACCACCACCACGAGCTCGACGACCACGACAACGACGACAACGACGACAACCACGACAACGACGACAACTCCGCTCGTGACCGTGCCGAGCGTGGTCACGAAGACCGAGGCCGCCGCCACGACGGACATCATCAACGCCGGGCTCACCGCGACCGTCGACTACTGCCAAGGTGCGGACACGGGCATCGTCGTGGCGCAGAGCCCGGGAGCAGGGGCACAGGTCGCCGCCGGGACCGCAGTGACGATCACCGTCGAACGGACCGGCCAGGGCGGCGGGGTTTGTCCGTAGCGGCCCGCCAGGCCGCGCTCCTGGCCTGGTACCGCGGGTCGCATCGCGACCTGCCGTGGCGGCGCACCGACGACCCGTACGCCGTCCTCGTCAGCGAGGTGATGCTCCAGCAGACCCAGGTCGACCGGGTCGTGCCACGGTACGAACGGTTCCTCCGCCGCTTCCCGAACGTCGCCGCACTGGCCACCGCACCGCTCGCCGACGTCCTCGACGAGTGGTCCGGGCTCGGGTACAACAGCCGCGCCAAGCGCCTTCACGACGCGGCGCGTTGCGTCGACCGTGACGGGTGGCCAGCACATGCGTCCGGGCTGAGGGAGCTCCCCGGCATCGGCCCGTACACCGCCGCGGCGGTGGCCTCTTTCGCCTTCGGCGAACGGGTCGGAGCCGTCGACACCAACGTGCGTCGTGTGCTCTCCCGCTGGAGCGGCCGAGCACTGGCCGGGCGGGAGCTCGAGGCGGCCGCGGCCGACGAGCTGCCCGAGGATGCCGCCACCTGGAACCAGGCGGTGATGGAGCTCGGCGCGGTCCTCTGCCGGCCCCGGAGCCCCCGATGCGCCGACTGCCCTGTCGAGGTCTGGTGCGCCGACCCGACGGTCTACGAGCCGCCGCCCCCGCAGGCGCCGTTCGAGGGCTCGCGACGCCAGCTCCGCGGCGCCGTCCTCCGCGCCCTCAGATCCGGCCCGAAGCCCTTCGACGACCTCAGGGGACTCACCAACGGCCACTCGATCGAAGACGTCCTCACGGACCTGACACGAGAAGGCCTGATCGAGGAGACAGACGGAACGTGGGCGCTCCCGAAGGGGATCGACGCGTAGCCGTCCGCTGTCGGCCGCCCGCCGTCAGCTCCCCAGGAAGTTCGCGAGCAGCCGCTTGCCCTCGACCGTCATGATGCTCTCGGGGTGGAACTGCACGCCCTCGACGGGATCGACGAGGTGCCGGACCCCCTGGTTGACGCCCTCCTCCGACGTCGCCGTTGCCACGAGCCCCTCGGGCAGGTCGACGGCGCACAGCGAGTGGTATCGGGTCGCGGTGAAGGGGTTCGAAAGGCCGCGGAAGACGCCGAGGCCGTCGTGGCCGATCTCCGAGGTCTTGCCGTGCTTGGGAGCGGGGGCCGGAGCGACCGTGCCCCCATACGCGACGACGATCGCCTGATGACCCAGGCAGACGCCGAGCGTCGGTGTGTCGACGCCGAAATGGCGGACGTAGTCGATCGAGAGCCCGGCCTCCTCGGGGGCCCCGGGTCCCGGGGACACGACAAGGCGGTCCGGCCGGTAGCGCTCGCGTGCCTCGGCCGGGTCCATGACGTCGTTGCGGATCGTGACCGGGTCCGCACCGAGCTCGCCCAGGTACTGGACGAGGTTGAAGGTGAACGAGTCGTAGTTGTCGAGGACGAGGACCTTCATCCGATGGCTCCGCCGGGGTCCAGGAACGTGGCTCCCACCCACTCGTAGACGCCGGCGAGCGTCACGAGTGCGATGGCGATGATCGCGGCCGGCCGGACATCCGACCGGGCGAGGCCCGGACGGCGGTGCCAGAGAGACCGGATCACCAATCCTGCAGGATAACGGCGGCTCCCCGACCCATGACCAGGTCAAGCAGTCCCGCCGCGTGACCGATCGCGCGACGCCGCTACGCTTTGCGCCATGTCGAACCAGAAGGGACATCGCAGGCCGAGCCGGGTCGATCGCCCGGAGGACCAGCCGACCTCAGGCAAGAACGTGGAGTCGCCCACGTGGTACGTGGCCACCATGTTCTCTCTGATGGCCGTCGGCCTGCTCGTCATCGTCCTGAACTACATCGGAGCCCTGCCGGGAGCCTTCGCGAGCGCCTACCTGTACACGGGCCTCGCCGCGATCGGTGCCGGGTTCATGATGACCCTCAACTACCACTAGCGCCGGAGCCCGAACTACACGCGTGTGGTTCTCCACATCCCCGTCCACAGATGGGGATTTCGCGCCCTGGGTCGAGTGCGCGAAAACATTTCTCCCCAGCGTCGTCAACAGCTGTGGACAACGCGCGCAGCGTGACGGGAGATTCGCGAGCTAGGCGGGAACCATGTCCTCGCGGCAGTGGCGCGGCGGGGCGAGCTCGTCGTCGGCCTGGGCGTAGGTGACGGTCAGCTGCATTCCGCAGACAGAGCAGAGGAAGGTCGCCTCGACGTCGACGATCGAGTCCGGGTCGGGATCCGCCGGCACCGGCATCGCCAGCATCCGCACGCCCCAACGGCCGAGGCGCCAGATGACGATGCCGATCGCCAGGGCGATCCCGACCGGGAGGATCGTCTCGATCATGAGGGCGCTCGGGCTAGGAGATCCGCTCGATGATGGTGGCGTTGGCCATGCCGCCGCCCTCACACATCGTCTGGAGCCCGTACCGGCCGCCACTGCGCTCGAGCTCGTGGACGAGCGTGGTCATGAGCTTCGACCCGGACGCGCCCAGCGGGTGACCGAGAGCGATCGCGCCACCGTTCACGTTGACCTTCTCCCAGTCGGCGCCCGTCTCGAGCAGCCAGGCGGCGACGACCGAGCTGAACGCCTCGTTGACCTCGAACAGGTCGATGTCGGAGACCTGGAGGCCGGCCTTCTTCAGCACCTTGTCGGTGGCCGGGATCGGGCCGGTCAGCATCATGATCGGGTCGACGCCGGCGAGCGCGAAGCTGTGGAACCGGGCCATCGGCGTGTAGCCGAGCTCTTCGGCCGTGTCCTCACCCATGATGAGCACGGCCGAGGCGCCGTCGGAGATCTGCGACGAGTTGCCCGCCGTGATCTTGCCGTCCGGCTTGAAGGCCGGCTTCAGCGTGGCGAGCTTCTCGGTGGTGGTCTCCCAGCGGATGCCCTCGTCCTTCGCGACCGTCATCGGGCCCTCATCGGTCTCGACGTCGACGCCGACGATCTCACGCTCGAACCGACCCTCGTCGGTCGCACGCGCCGCCCGCATGTGGCTGTCGTAGGAGATCTGGTCGAGCCACTCGCGGCTGATGCCCCACTTCTCGGCGATCATCTCGGCCGAGAGGCCCTGCGGAACGAGCTGGTTGTGGTACCGCTCCTGAAGCTGCGTGCCGGCGAGCGGGTGGCCGGGGCCCTGGACCGCCTGGATGCCCATGGGGATGCGGGTCATCGACTCGATGCCCGCGGCGATGGCCACGTCGTAGGCGCCGGCGATGACACCCTGCGCCGCGAAGTGGGCGGCCTGCTGGCTCGAACCGCACTGGCGGTCGATCGTCGTGGCGACCACGGACTCGGGGTAGCCGGCCGAGAGGACCGCATTCCGCGCCACGTTGAAGCCCTGCTCCCCGGTGGTGCTGACGCAGCCCATGAGCACGTCGTCGACGAGCGAAGGATCGAGGTCGTTGCGCTCGACCAGCGCCTTGAGCGGGATCGCGGCGAGATCGGCGGCGTGGATGTCCTTGAACATACCGTTGCGCCTCCCGGCGGGAGTGCGGACGGCGTCGACGATCACGGCGTTGCGCATTGCGGGCCTCCTGGATCGAGCGCTCAGGCGACAAGCGTACCCCTCGCCCGGGGGGAGCCGGCCCCGCAGAGACTCGACGGCCGAAAGGAGTCGAGTGGAAGGTGAGCCCGGCGGGAACCACGGCGGCACTCAGACCTGCGATGCGCTCGAGCGGAGTGCGCGACCGGTCCGCGACGACGGTGAACCTTGGTGCGGGCTCCGGCACTCGCCCCGTACAATGGCTCCGCCCGGGGATGTAGCTCAGTCCGGCAGAGCACCTGGTTTGCATCCAGGGGGTCAGGGGTTCGAATCCCCTCATCTCCACCACGGTGTGTTCGCGGGCAGACCGGTACGTGTTCTCACTCGGCGATCGAGCGGCCCTTTCGGGGGCCGTTCGGCGCGTTCGGGGACGTTTCGGATCGAGGTCGCAGGTGTGGCGATGGTTCCGGAGAGTGCTCCGCCAGTGGGGAACACTCCGTCATGTGTCCGCACGTGTCGATGCCGAGCACCCGAAGCCGGCCACCCCTAGGTCGGCCACTCATGAGGAGACCCATCGCTACGACGCTTGCCGTCCTCCTCATGATCTCGGGATGTGGGAACGATCGAGCCGCCACCGAGGATCCCCCTCCGGGTCGTGTCCGGGACAGTCCGGTGCTCCTTCGGTACACTCGTCGACCATGCCAATGTTCATGGATGTCCATCCCGGTCTCGGCGATGCGACGGAAGAGGAGATCGACGCCGCCCACCGCCAGGATCTCGCGATCCAGGACCGGTTCGGGGTGCGGTGGGTCTCCTACTGGCTGAATGCGCCCGACGGGAAGTCGTTCTGCCTCGCCGAGGCCCCGGACGCCGAGGCACTCAAGGCCTGCCACAAGGCCTCGCACGGGCTGATGCCGCACGACGTCATCGAACTCTCCGATGCCACGATGTCGGCCTTCCTCGGCGCCATGCCGACCGACGAGGGGGACCGGGTGGTCCTCCCCGACGGGAACCTCGACAGCGGACTGCGGGCGATCATGTTCACCGACATAGAGGGTTCGACGGCGATCAGCACCGAGATGGGCGATGACGCCGCCGTCCAGGTCGTCGAACGTCACGACGAGATCGTGCGAGGCTGCCTCGGCGAGTTCGGCGGCCGCGAGGTGAAGCACACCGGCGACGGCGTGCTCGCGTCCTTCACGTCGGTGACCCGGAGTCTTCGGGCCGCCACCTCGATGCATCGAAATGCGGCCGACGTGCACGGCCTCCGCATCAAGATCGGCATCAGTGCCGGCGAGCCGGTCGAGGGGTCCTCCGACATCTTCGGTGCCTCCGTGAACCTCGCCGCGCGCATCTGCGCCGAGGCGGCGGGCGGAGAGACGCTGGTGTCCGGGACGGTGCGGGACCTGGCGATCGGCAAGGGCATCGAGTTCACCGAACTGGGGACGGTCTCGCTCAAGGGATTCCCCGACCCGGTTCGCCTGTACGAGGCCTCGATCGACGAGTAGGGCGGGTCGTCTCGAAGACTCTTGTCATACCTGCCCCGACGAACTATCGTTTGCATCATGGTGCAAACATGCACATGTAGTGACGAAAGCCGGGAGCACCTCGAGACGCTCCTCGATCCCGATCTGTTCCGGGCGCTCGGTGACCCGAATCGGGCCACCCTGATCGCCCACCTCGGGGAGGACGGGGGTTCGAGCACGGTGACCGAGGCATCCGAGTGCTGCCCCGTGGACCTCTCCGTCGTGTCCCGCCACCTGCGCACCCTGCGCACGGCGGGCGTGGTGACCGCCCACAAAGAGGGCCGGGAGGTCCACTACCGGGTGGAGCACCGCGCCCTCGCCTCCCGCCTCCGCGAGATCGCCGACGCTCTCGAGACCTGCTGCCCCGACGACTGTTGTTAGGAGACCTCCATGACCGACACGATCAAGGACGCCGTCCGGGAGCGCTACGCCGCGGCGGCGCTCCAGGTGACCGAGACCAACGTTTCCTGCTGCACACCCGACTGCTGCGAACCCCTCGAAGGCGACGACGAGCGTTTCGGAGCGAAACTGTACGAGGCGATCGACACCGACGGGGTGCCCGAGACGGCGCTGATGGCCTCACTCGGGTGTGGCAACCCGACGGCCATCGCCGCCCTGGAGCCGGGCCAGCGGGTGCTCGATCTCGGCTCGGGTGGTGGCATCGATGTCTTCCTGTCCGCGAAGGCGGTGGGACCGACCGGGAGGGCCATCGGCCTCGACATGACGGACGAGATGCTCGATCTGGCGAATCGCAACCTCGCGAAGACCGGGCTCACCAACGTCGAGTTCGTCAAGGGCGAGATGGAGGCGATGCCTCTCGACGACGAAAGCGTCGACGTCGTCATCTCCAACTGCGTGATCAACCTGTCACCCGACAAGGACGCCGTGTTCCGCGAGGCCCACCGGGTCCTGGTTCCGGGCGGGAGCTTTGCCGTGTCCGACGTCGTCGCCACGCGAGAGATGACGTCACAGGAGCAGGCCGACCTCGCGGCGTGGACCGGCTGCATCGCCGGAGCCCTCA
>DATHYU010000220.1:0-12667 GCA_035458965.1 Acidimicrobiia bacterium
TCTGCTGTCTGCTGTCTGCTGTCTGCTGTCTGCTGCCTGCTGCCTCTCAAGCACCAGCCTTCCGGTGCCGATGCTCCTCCACGAGAGGAGGTCACCCCATGACCTGCAGCCGATGTGGATCCGACGCCGTCGTCAAGCGCGACTCGGCGTTCTACTGCGGCAAGTGCGCCCTCGCCCGCGACTGGCACGAGGTCATCCAGATCGTCCAGGATGCCCGGGTGGACACGCCGGTGGCCGGACACAGCCCGAAGGCCGAAAGCGCCGCAGACCCCTTCGTCGCGGCCGGCTGAACTCGAGGCGGCCGACGCAGCAACGACCGGCCCCCTTCCATCGGCCGGCGGGGCGACGACGCGCACGCCACTCACGCCCCGGAGATCCCCGATCAGGTGCACGAGGCCGGGGTCGAGAGCGCGCCCCCGGCGGACCCGGACCGACTAGTCGTCGCCCAGGACCCGGTCGGCGAGCAGCATCGACACGTCCTTCACCTTGACCCGCTCGTCGGCGCCGATCTCCTTGACCCCGTCGTCCATCATCACGTAACAGAAGGGGCACCCGGTGGCGACCACGTCGGCTCCGGTGGCGACGGCCTCTTCGGACCGCTCGATGTTGACCTTCTTGCCGATGTGCTCCTCCATCCACATGCGGCCACCACCGGCACCGCAGCAGAAGGAACGGGTCCCGTTGCGGGGCATCTCGACGAGATCGCCGCCGGCCGCCGCCACGACGTCGCGCGGTGCCACGAAGATGTCGTTGTGCCGTCCCAGGTAGCAGGGGTCGTGGAAGGTGACCTTCTCACCCGGTTTCCCGTTCTTGGGGGTGATCCGCCCGTCCTCGACCAGGCTCATGAGCAGCTGGCTGTGGTGGACGACCTCGTAGTCCCCTCCGAACTGCGGGTACTCGTTGGCGATCGTCGTGAAACAGTGGGGGCACTGGGTCACGATCTTCTGCACACCCAGGTCGTTGAGCGTCTCGATGTTCTGCAGGGCGAGGCCCTGGAACACGAACTCGTTGCCCGAGCGGCGGGCGGGATCGCCCGTGCACATCTCCATCGGCCCGAGAACGGCGAAGTCGACGCCCGCCTCGTGGAGCAGCTTCGCCGTCGACAACGTCACCTTGAGGTTGCGGTCGTCGAACGATCCGGCGCAGCCGACCCAGTACAGGTACTCGGCCGTCACGCCGGGCTCGCCGAGCATCTTCACCTCGAAGTCGAGCTGCTGGGTCCAGGCGGCCCGGTTCTGGTTGTTCATCCCGTAGGGGTTCGACGAGTTCTCGAGGCTGATGTACGTCTGGCCCAGCTGGCTCGGGAAGTCCGACTCCATGAGCGACTTGTACCGGCGCATCTCGAGGATCTTCCCGAGGATGTCGATGTTCACCGGGCAGATCTCGTTGCACGCCCGGCACGACGTGCAGGCCCACAGTTCGTCGGCGGTGATCCGCTCGAACACGGAATCGGCCGTCACCGTGATCTCCCGATCGACCCCAACCGGCGGGGCGACCGGCGGCGTCCCGGTCCGTGAAGACACCTCACCGAGCTTCAAGACGATCTCGCGGGGATCGAGGGGCTTCCCGGTGTAGTTGGCCGGGCAGACCGAGGTGCACCGGCCGCAGATCGTGCAGGCGTCGGTGTCCATCAGGTCCTTCCACGTGAACTCCGCCACGAGGCTCGCACCGACCGACTCGATGTCGTCGACCTCCATGAGGTTGGGCATCGGACGCATGGCGCCCTTGGGGACGTCGGTGACGGACAGCGCCATGTTCGTGGGCGACGTCACCATGTGACGCAGCTTCGTCGCGGGGAGCGCGACGAGGAACGCCGTGAAGGCGACGGCGTGCGCCGCCCATAGGGCCTGGTGCGTCCCGGCGGCGACGGACTCCGGGACGAGATACGACAACGGGTACCCGATGAACGACCAGGTCTCGAAGTCGGGCCGCCCATCGACTGCGATCCGCGCCGCCTCCACCGCGAGACCGGTGAGCCCGATGAGGGCCAGCAGGCCGAGGGTCCAGGCGTCCTCGGGACGCGTCTTCGTCCGGATGCGCCACGGACGGGCTCCCCACCGGCGCAGCGCCGCCCAGGCGAGCCCGGCGAGGAACACGACGGCGAACGCGTCGAGCACTGCCGAGTAGCCCTGGTAGAAGCCGCCCTCGAGGAACTTGAGATTGCTCGGCAGCAGGTGGTCGATCTCGAGCGTGACGGTACCGGCGAAGAGGACCAGGAACCCGAAGTAGATCATCGAGTGCATCACCCCGGCGACCCGGTCCTCACCGACGCTCCTCATGGAGATCCCGCGCCAGAACTCGTAGGCGCGGGCGGTCCAATTCCCCGTCCGGCGGTCGGCGCCGCCGCGCTCCCAGTTCTTGACCCGCATCGCGAACAGGTAGGCCATCACCCCGAGCGCGCCGGCGACGGCGAAGTAGAAGAGGGAGACCAGGGCCGGAGGAACGTTGCCGAAGACCACCCGTCCCACCTCGGGGTGGGCCTCGTCGGGAAGGGTGCCGAGCCACCAGAGCACCAGGGTCGACACGGGGAGGACGATCACGAGGGCGAGCAACAGCCCCGATCCGGTGATGCGACGTCCCTGGCCCTCCATGATCCTCCCCGGAGCTCGCTAGGGACGGAGTGTACCGACGCGTCCCGATGCCCCTGCCGACCCGATCAGCTCCGGGCTCCGTGCGACCCGCCCAGGAACATGACGATCCCGAGCACGAAGCCGAAGTCGTACCAGCCACCGCTGTTGTGGACCTCGTAGACCCCGACTCCGTCGGCGAAGAGCGAGATGGCGAAGGTGATCGGCAGGATGATCCCGTGCCAGAACCCCATGAAGAACCCGGAGACGTCGCCATCGGGATTCGGGACGTCGGTGGCCGGATTACCCCCGGCGGCGCACGCGCCGAGCAACACCGCCGAGAGAACGAGAACCACGGCGAGACGACGATTCACCCCCAACCCCCACATCGACCACCCCCGAACCTACCCGCCGTGCCACGCGCTCGGGGCGCCCCGTCGGGCGCCCCGTCACTCGAAACGGATTCGATCAGCCTTCGAGGCCGAGCTCCGCCTTCAATTCGGCAAGCTTCGCGTCGGCCTGGGCCATGTTGACGGCCTCGCGCAGCTCGATCTCGGCTCCATCCGGCGTGGCTTCGCGGAGCTCCGCCTTGGCCATGGCGTCGGCCGTGCGCTTCTCGATCTTCTCCTCGACCTTCTCGAGGGAGACGGCCTCATCGTCCATGGTGGACGAGATCGACTCGATCGCCTTGTTCACCGACTCCTGCATCCTGGCCTGCTGCAGCGAGCCGAGCAGCTCCATCCGCTTGGCGGCCAGTTCCTGGAGGCGCATGGCGTTCTGCTGCACGGCGGACTTGGCGTTCTCGGCCTGACTGGCGGCCGTCTCGTACTGCGCCTTCAGC
The DNA here is from genome assembly GCA_035458965.1 of Acidimicrobiia bacterium. Taxonomy (GTDB): domain Bacteria; phylum Actinomycetota; class Acidimicrobiia; order Spongiisociales; family UBA11373; genus DATHYU01. The sequence continues at coordinate 3,409 of DATHYU010000220.1, forward strand.
GAGTTGAGGTTGTTCTCGGCGGCCTGCAGCTTCATGGCCTGGCCCTGGGCGACCTTCGTCCACTTGTCGACGGCGGCGGCGTCGCCGGAGCCCTGGGCCTCCTGGGCCTTCATGAGCGCCTGCTTGGCCATCTCACGGGACTCGCCGACGGTGTCGGCGGCCTTCTCGATCTTGCTCTCGAGCTGCGTGCGATGCGCCACGACCTTGGCGGCCTGGTTGCGGAGCTCCTGGTCGCGCTTGCGCGCCTCGGAGATCGCCTGCTCGACCTCGATCTCGGGGTCCATCGCCGCTTCGGTCTTCACGCGGAACAGCGTCTTGATGTAGCCCCAGAGTCGCTTGAGGAAACCCATGTGCGGTCAGCCTTCTCTCGGCGAAGTGCGTGCCACTCGATGGTAGAGGGTCGGTGGCACCACCGCGCCGGGCGATCAGCGCCTCCGGCCCCTGGACCGGCCGGTACGGCCGCGACTCCGCGAGGACCCGGTCCGGGACGACCTGCCGCGGCTTCCGCCGCCCGACCGGCCCCTGGAACCGGTGGAGCGGCGCGAGGGCGTCCCCCAGTCGTACGACCGGCGGCTGGCCATGCCGCCGACCAGGATCGAGATCGCGGTCCCCAGGTCGAACCCGCCGCCGCCATGGGACCGGGGCGCTCGCGGGGCCGGGACCGGACGGCCGTCGACCTGGATCATCCGCGGCTTCGCCTCATCTCCCCTGCGGAGCAGGTCGGCGTCCTTCCTGCAGACCCGCACGGTCTTCGTGCCCGCCGGGGTCGCGACCTCGGCGTCCTCGAAGGGACCGGCATGGGTCGGATCGAAGAAGCACGAGGCGCGCTCGGCGGGCTTCGGCTTCGGCGGAGGATCCTCTCCCTTGGAGATGGCCTCGGCTGCTTCGAGCTGCCAATGGGCCTCGTCCAGACGGTCGCCGATGCCCTCCAGATCCCGCAGATCGGTGGCGGTCTCGAACGCCTCCATGGCGTCGGTGTAGGTCGACCCGGCCGCCTCGAGATGGGCGTTGTCCTCCTCGGGGGCCGACAACTTCACCTGATCGGTGATCTCGAGGATGGTGTTCGCCATGGCGTCGAGCTGGGCCTTGATCTCGGTCCGGGCCTCCTCGAGCCGGCTCGCCGCACGACGCCGTGTCGTCTTCCTCTGGCTCCGCACGATGAGGAAGGCGACCACGGCGACGACGGCGACGACGGCGAACAGGAAGACGAGGCCGCCGCCTCCTCCGCCGGCATCGCCGCCCGATCCGCCACCGGAGGTCCCGGTCAGCACGTCGACCACCGCCGTGAGGTACGCGACGTCGCCGGATCCCGAAGCCGACTGGGCCGCCTCGAACCCGGCGTCGAGGGCACGCTGCCTGGCCCCCTCGTCGAACACGTCGCTGACGAGGGCCTCCTGGGAGGCCGAGAGCACCAGGACGGTCCCCCCTCCGGACATCCGGTCGAGCACGTTGTCGCCGAAGGTCACGGCGCCACCCGAAGGGTTCTCGTCGAGGAGGACGACGACGAGTCGCACGCCTTCGTTGCCGGCGCGTGCCACCTGATCGGAGATCTGTGAGGCCACCGCCTGCGCCGACAGCCCCTCGGCGATGTAGAACCCGCCGGAGATGGCCTCGTCGGCGATCTCGTCGACCGACTGGGCCGTGGCCGGCGCGGCGAGGAGCAGGAGCAGGAGCAGCACGGCGGTGATCGGCGCGAACCGGGACTTCACAGGCGGCATGGTAGAACTCAGCGGCCGAACAGGGCCCGGAGGAAGAACCACAGGTTCGCCGGCCGCTCGGCGAGGCGCCGGGTGAGGTACGGGTACCACGCGTCGCCGTAGGGCACGTACACCCGGACCGGGTGACCGTCCGCCAGGAGCCCGAGCTGGAGTGACGGACGCACCCCGTAGAGCATCTGGAACTCGTACGGGGCCTCCCGGCCGAGCACCAGCTCGACCGAGAGCTCGATGCGGTCCTGGTCGTGCGTGGCAATGGCCGGCTTCACCCCGGGCCACGCCATCAGGTCGCGCAGCAGCCGGTCGTACGCCTCGTCGACCCGGCTCCGCGAACGATGGGCGATCTCGGGATCCTCGTCGTACGCCCCCTTGCAGAGACGGATGTGGCCGCCCAGCGGGGCGACACGCGTGAGGTCGTCCGGTGTCCGGTACAGGTACGCCTGCAAGGCCAGGCCGAGGTTCCCGTGGGCTCGCTGGGCCTCCTCGTACAGAGCCAGGGTGCGCTCGGTGTGGGCGCTCCCCTCCATGTCGATCGTGACGGTCAGGCCGTGTCCGGCGGCGCGTTCGGCGATCGCCGCGAGTGACGTCGACGCGAGCTCGTCGTCGAGGCCCATGCCGAGCTGGGTCAGCTTCACCGACACGTTGGCGTCCAGGTCCTCGGCGGCGATCCGATCGATGCACGCGAGATAGTCGTCCCGGGCGCGTTCGGCGAGCGCGGGATCGGTCACGTGCTCGCCGAGGTGGTCGAGTGACACGACGAACCCGTCCCCATCGAGACGGCGGACCACCTCGATCGCCTCGTCGAGGGTCTCGCCGGCCACGAACCGCATCGCGACGCGCCGACCCCACCCGAAGGAGGTGAAGAGCCGGCGGACCCATGGCCGGTGGGTGACGGCCAGGACGATCCGGCCGAGCAGGCTCATCCGTCGCCGCGAGCCTTCTCGCCGAGCTCGCGTGACCGTGCGGCTGCAGCGCGCACGGCGTCTTCGATCAGGGCGCGGAACCCCTGGCCCTCGAGGACGTGCATGGCCGCAGCGGTGGTTCCCCCCGGAGACGTCACCTGGGCCCGGAGCTTCTCGGGCCCCTCGTCCACCGCCCGGAGCAGCGCGCCCGCGCCCTTGATCGTCTGGGCGACCAGGCGCTCGGCCGCGTGCCGCGGGATCCCCTCCCTGGCAGCGGCCTCGGTGAGCGCCTCGGCGAGAAGGAAGACGTAGGCCGGGCCGGTGCCCGACACCGCCGTCACGGCATCGAGATGATGCTCATCGAGGACCACCGTGTCACCGACCGCTCCGAGGACGCTGGCCGCCAGGGCGAGGGCGTGGTCGTCGGCATGGGCACCGGCGGCGATCGCCGTCACACCCTCGTCGATCTGCGCCGGCGTGTTGGGCATGGCCCGCACGACGGCGACGCCGTCGGCGAGCCCGGCTTCGAACACCGAGGTGGGAACGCCCGCCGCCAGCGACACGACCACCTGTTCGGTGGTGATCGCCCCACCGATCTGATCGAGCAGCCGGGGAACGTCGCTCGGCTTCACGGCCACCACCACGACGTCTGCCGCGGCGGCGCACTCGGCGGCGTCGAGCGTGGTCCGTACACCGGTGCGCTGCTCGACGTCGGCGCGGCGTTCCTCGCGCCGTGCGGCGAGCCGGAGGGAGTCTGCCGGCCACCCGGCGCGCAACAGACCGCCGGCGAGGACCTCGCCCATGGCGCCGGCCCCGAGAATGGCGACGGACGGTTGCATGAGCCGAGTGTACGACCTCGATCGACCGTCGCTCCATGAACGAGGCCGCAGGCCCGGGGCACCGGTACGCTCCTGGACGTGGAATCCGCACGAGTCGTGTCCGGCGACGACGACCTGGTCTCCATCGAAACGACCCTCCCCACGGCCGACGCCTGGCCGTGGTCCACCGACCCCCCTCGGCCCGGTCGGTGGTGGGTGCCCGATGGCGAGACCGACGTGCGCGCGAGCAGGGCATCGTGCGTCTCGTGGCCCCGTTCGGGGTGGGCGCCGGCCGGCATCCACCTCGATGCCCGCTCGGGCGCCATCGGAACGAAGCCGTGATGCGCCCGCCCATCTCCGACAGCGTTCCCCTCATCGTCCTGCTGGCCTGCCTCGTGGTCGTCGCAGCGATCCTGGCGGCCGCCGAGACCGCGCTCCTGCGCGTTCCGAGGATCCGGATCGAGGTGCTCGCCGACGAGGACGATCGAGGCGCCCGACGGATCCGAGGCCTGCTGGGCAACCTCACCCGTGTCCTGAACACGGTGCTGCTCGCCGTGCTCCTGGCCCAGGTCGGCGCGGCGACCGTGGCCGGATTCCTCGCCGAGCGCCACTTCGGGAACACCGCCATCACGATCGCTTCGGTCGTCCTGACGCTCGTGATGTTCGTGTACACGGAGGCGATCCCGAAGACGATGGCCGTCCATCACCCGGTCCGGGTGGCCCGCTTCGTGGCGATCCCGGTCATGGTCGTGGACGTCGTCCTCCGGCCCCTCGTCGCCGTGCTCGTGAAGTTCGCCGATCTCCAGGCACCCGGGCGGGGAATCCCCTCCCCGGCCGGCGTCACCGAGGTCGAGCTCAGGCGGCTCGCCGCCGAGGCCGAGGCGGCCGGCGAGATCGACACCGCCGACCTCGACCTCATCGAACGGGCCTTTCGCGTCGGCGACGAGCGGGTCAGCGCCATCCTCGTTCCCCGGCCCGAGATCGTGGCCGTGAGGCACGGCACCCTCTTGCGGGAGGCGATGGAGATCGCGCTCGCGAGCGGGCACCGGCGCCTTCCCGTCTACCAGCGCGACCTCGACGACATCACCGGCGTCGTGGCGATGCGCGACCTGGCGGCGGCGGTCACGGGAGACGACGACACGGGGACCGTCGACGATCTCGTGAAGCCGGTGCTCGTCGTGCCGGAGTCCCAGCGCATCCTCGGGGTGCTTCGAGCGATGCAAGAGGCCGGACGGCATCTCGCGGCCGTCGTCGACGAGCACGGCGGCATCGCGGGCATCGTGACGATCGAAGACATCGCCGAGGAGCTCGTCGGCGAGATCGCCGACGAGGACCGCGTGGCGACACCGCTCATCCGCCCGACCGGCCCCGGGCGATGGATCGCGCTCGGCGCGACCCCGCTCCGGGAGATCGAGGAGCGGTTCGGCGTCTCGTTCGCCGTCGAGGACGTGCACACGGTTGCCGGGCTCGTGCTGACCCTCACCGGGCGGGTCCCGCGCGCCGGCGAGACCGTCGAGGTCGACGGTCTGCGGTTCCGTGTGATGTCGGCGACGCGTCGCCGGGTGCGCGCCGTGGAGATCCGAAGGGTTCGGTCGACCGGCGAGGACGGCCGCGATGTTTGACCAGCAGGTGACCTTCCTCTACGCCGACGACCTCGAGACGAGCTCCCGCTTCTACGGAGACGTCATCGGCCTGCCCCTCGTCCTCGACCAGGGCTCGTGCCGGATCTTCCGATCGGCGCCGTCGGCGTTCCTCGGCGTGTGCGAGCGCCCCGGGCGCGCCTTCGCCGAAGGGGTGATCGTGACGTTCGTCACCGATGATGTCGAGGGGACCCACGAGCGGCTCGTCGCGTCCGGCGCGCCATGCGAGAAGGAGCCGCAGTACTACCCCGACTACGACATCGTGCACGCCTTCTACCGCGACCCCGACGGGCATCTCATCGAGGTCCAGCGGTTCTGCGACCCGGCGTGGCCACGCGACTGATGGCTCAGCGAGGCGGCGGTGGCGCCGATCCACCACCCGTGATCGACGACGCCTGGCTCGATCTCGAGATCGACCGACCGGCGCCACCCGAGCCGACGCGCCCGCGAGCTCAGGCCCCGTGGCTCGCGTTGCTGCTCGGCCTGTTCACCACGGCGGCAATCGTCCTGGCCGGATGGGCGGCCATGTCACTTCTCGGTGACGGCGCCCGCGCCCTCTTCACCGACCCGACGTCCATCCCGACCGCCTCGACCATTGCCTCGGCACCAGACCCGATTCCGGTCTCGACGGCCGCTTCCACCCCCGCGCCGACGGCGTCACCGACCACGACGAGCACCGTGCCGACGGTCGATGAGTCCCTCTGGGCGAGCGCCCTCGCGGAGGCGGAGGCCGCTGCCGCGGCGGTCGCCGGCGAGGTTGCGGCGGCGTCACAGGCATGGGAGGGCGGCGAAGCCGGCTTCGTCACCACGAGGTCCCGTTTCGTCGCCGCCGCCGACGCCGCGACGACGGCGAGGTCGGCGCTCGCCGGGGCCCTGGTGCCCGCCGGAACGGACCAGACCCTGGTGGCGGCCCTTCTCGAGGCGTTCGACGAGCTCACCGTGGCCGCGGCCGACACGGTGGCCGGTCTCGATGCCCCCGACGACGGCACGCTGCGTCGTGCCGCGGTCGATCGAACCGCGGACGTGACAGCCGAGATCGAGCGCCTGGTCGAGGAGTTGCGCGAAGACCTTCGCTGACCTGTGTCACGGCGCCCCGACAGAGAGCCGGGGACACTGCTCCAACTCGTCACCGAACGAACCCGGCACGTCCTCGGAGAGCGGCACCGAGGCGACGGAGAGATCGCCGGCGCGCCCGCCGAACACGAGCAGGAGCGAGCCCTCGTGCACGACGGCGTCGAACGGCCCCTCGATCTGGTAGCGCCCGGTCACGTCCGGAACGGCGGCGGACAGCGGATCGCTCGCGATGCCCACCTCGAGGATGCTGGCGCACTCGTCGGGGAACCAGTAGTTGAACGCCACGACGATCCCGCCGTCGGGAGCGGCGGAGAGCCTCGTGTCGACGGGCCATGAGCTCAGCCACGCCTCGGCGATCTCGACGCGGGTCGCGTCTCCGCACCCCTCGACGGTGCAGGTCGTCATCCAGATGTCCGACACGTCGACGAAGGAGAAGGGATCCCCCTCGTCGCCGAACCGCTGACCGGTGCGGTACCAGACGGCGAACTCGCCACCGTCCAGGGCGGTGATGCGGGGGCCGAATCCGTCACCGAACCGCAGCGTCGTCGTCCCTCCGGCGCAGGTCCCGCCCTCACAGACGACGACCGTCGCGGCTCCGACCCCATCGGGCGTCTCCTTGTCGTAGGCGATGAGGATGCGGCCGTCCGGGTCGATGCGCAGCGTGAGGCCGAGGTCGCCGCGCATGGCGGCATCGATCGTCACCGTGTTCCGGGACTCCGGTGAGCAGGTGACGTCGCCGCACTCGGCGAGTTGCAGCCGTTCGGGGCTTCCGGTCTGGTACAGGATCATGGGTAGCCCGTCGGGGGCGATGGCGATCCTCGACTGCATCACACTCGGGCAGGCCACGCCGTTGGGCCACACACACGGATCTGGGTCGCGGAACTCGGCGCTCGCCACGGAGATGCACTCGGGATCGGCACAGGCATACACCCTCCCGTGGGTCGGCCAGCCCTGCTCGACGAGGACGATTGGCGATCCATCCGGTCGCAGTGCCATCGACAGCCGGCCCGGTCCCTGCACCGACCCTTCGACCAGGACCGTTTCGGCGGGGCCGAGGGTTGCGGCGTCGGACTCGGCCGAGCACCGGACGTCGGAGCACCGGAGGATCTTGATGGTGTTGTCGAACGGAGAGAAGAACGCAACGACCAGCCGGCCCTCCTGGTCGACGGCCGGTGCGAACGCGCTCCCGCGAACGGGCAGTTCGGTCGGATCTGACCACGAGGCACCGGGCACCTCGACGATCGCCGCCGCCTCGGTCGTGGTCGTGACCACCGGAGCGGACGTCGTCGGCGACGAACCGGGCACCGTCGTGACCACGGGAGCCGTCGTCGTCGGCGATGAACCGGGCACCGTCGTGACCACGGGAGCCGTCGTCGTCGGCTCGGGAACGGATTCGGCCGGCCCGCCTCCGGAAGTCACGGCCCGCAGCATCAGAGCGATGCCACCGAACAGGACGAGGAGAACGACGGCCACCCCGGCGGCCAGCGCGGGACCCGAGATCCGGCGCGGCATCGGCGGCTCGGCATCGAGACTGCTCCGGGGTGCCAGGATCTCATCGGCCGTGATGGGATCGGCGGAAGCTTCGTAGTAACTCCGAATGCGCTCGGCCAGGTCAAGCATCGCCACCCACCTCCAGGGCCCTTCGAAGCTTCGCGAGGCCCCGCTGCACGTGCGTCTTCACCGTCGGCGTCCCCACGCCCATGACCGCAGCGGCCTCGTCGTGCGTCCATCCGTGGCCGTGCACCAGCACGACCGCCATGCGTTGCTGCCTCGACAACCCGTCGAGCGCTCGTCCGAGGCCGGGCTCGACCAGCGGCGGATCCCCCCCGGGGTCCCGGGTCGCCGCCCGCTGGAGCAGCCGACCAGACCGGAACTTGCGGCTCTTGGTCTGTCCAACCCGATAGAGATACCCGACGGGGTGCTGCATGGCGCCGATGCGATCCCAGTGCTCCCAGGCGTAGGCGAGGGCCTCGGCTGCTGCGTCCCGGCCCCGGTCGGTGCCGTAGGCAGCCATCAGGGCGATACGCAGCCGGGGCTCGAACCGCTCCACGAAGGCGGTGAATGCCCGTTCGGCTTCGAGCGTTTCGACCACGGTCATGCGTCGTCCCTGGTTCCTCACTTCTTACAACCATGCACCGCCGGATGCAGATGACGCGTTCGGGGCCTCCCGCCACATGGCGATCACCGCTTCGACCCCGTCTCGGCCTTGCGAAGCGCCTCGCGACGGGCGATCGCCGGGATCTCGTCGCGGTGGTTCTCCAGGAGGGCCAGCACCTCAGCCGTTCGATGTCGCAGATGCGAGCGGAGGACCCACGAGATCGCCTTCGGTATCGCCGCCTCCCGGTCGGATGCCAGCGACCGGACCAGCGTCGCGACCGGCTCCCAAGGGGCATCCTCGACCCTGCCGAGATGCGCAGCGACGACGAGGGCGAGCCGCCGCAGCCAGGGATTGACCCGCGTGGTGAGCTCCCCCAGTAGGGGCATCCGGCCAGCGAGGTCGTCGACGACCCAGGGTCCGACCAGGCCCATGCCCAGTTGGTCGGTGGTCTCCCAGCAGTCGAGGAGGCTCCCCCAGGCGTCGATGCGGTCGAGGTCGAGCACCGACCGGGTCCGGGCCGTGCGGCCCAGGAGCATCGTGGCGACCACCATCTCCTCACGCACCCCGCGGCCCCAGAGCTCGTCGGCGAGGGCGCCCACGGTGCGAGGGTCGGCGTCGGGGTGCTCGCGATGCCAGGCGGCGGCGATCCTGCGGAGGTCGCGAACCGACACCCCGTAGAAGACCATCGCCGTCCGGATCACCGGTGCAGGGTCGACGGGCTCGTCGCCGAGCGCCCGCAGACCGGCGACGATGGCCTCGGCCTCACGCGTCGGGTCCACACCCTCAAGGCTACGCACACGGCATCCGCACTTGACAGAATCCGGCCGGTACCGTACAAACCTCGCAGCGACGACCTGAGGAGACGCCCGACCCACCGAAGGCGCCACGACACAACTCATCCAGAGAGGTGGAGGGACAGGCCCTGCGAAACCTCGGCAACCACCCCATACGGGAACGGTGCCAACTCCTGCTCACCGGCACGCCGGCGAGAGAGATGAGGGAACAACGAATT
>DATHYU010000221.1:0-5266 GCA_035458965.1 Acidimicrobiia bacterium
CTCGGGTGTCGTCTGATGTGGTGATCGAGACGGGTGACACCGTCGGCCTGGTGATCGATGGTGCGAAGTTCCATTTCTTCGATCCCGACACCGGCGACCGGATCGGTTTCCGCGACGGCAACGTCCCCTGGCTCGACTGAGGTCAGGTCGATGGGTCGGACGCGGAGCGCCATGGATGAGCGCGGGGCGATGGTGACGTCGCGACGTGCCGCCGAGAGACTCGTCCGCGAGATGACGCTCGCGGAGAAGGCGGCACAACTCGCCCAGGTCGACAAGAGCGCGCTCACTCTCGAGCAGGTCGCCGAGCACGGGGTCGGATCGGTCCTGTCCGGCGGCGGTGGCAACCCCGACCCGAACACGCCTGCGGCCTGGGCGGACATGGTCGGCTCCTTCGTGGAGGCCTCCGCCGGCTCGCGGCTCGGCATCCCGATCCTCTACGGCACCGACGCCGTCCACGGCCACTCGAACGTCGTGGGCGCGACGGTCTTTCCCCACAATGTCGGGCTCGGGGCGGCCGGTGACGAAGGGCTCGTCGAGCGCGTCTACCGCGCAACGGCCCTGGAGACCGCAGCCACGGGCTCCCGGTGGGACTTCGCTCCGACGGTCGCCGTCTCGGTCGATCCCCGCTGGGGCCGGTCGTACGAGTCGTTCGGTGACCATCAGGGACCGGTCGCGCGGCTCGGCGCCGCCGCGGTGCGCGGCCTCCAGGGAAGCCGGCTCGACGCCCCCGGGGCGGTGGCGGCGTGCCTCAAGCACTACGTCGGCGACGGCGGCACCGAGTGGGGGACGGCGTCGCGGGCCGAGTGGACGGACTGGTGGAACGGGTGGGGGACGCACTGGCACATCGACCAGGGCGACACGCGCATCGACGAGGCGGCGCTCCGTGAGATCCATCTGCGGCCGTATGCCGACGGGGTGGGCGCCGGAGCGCTGACCGTCATGGCGTCGTACAGCTCCTGGAACGGCGACAAGCTCCACGGCCACCGTCGCCTGCTCACCGAGGTCCTCAAGCGCGAGCTCGCCTTCGGGGGCTTCGTGGTGTCGGACTGGATGGGGCTCGACCAGCTCGATCCCGACCCGTACCGATGTGTCGTCACGGCGCTGAACGCCGGCGTCGACATGGTCATGATCCCGTTCGAGTACGAGCGGTTCCACCGCGACGTCGTCGAGGCGGCCATGTCGGGGGAGGTCCCGATGGGCCGCATCGACGATGCCGTGTCCCGGATCCTCGCCGTGAAGCATGCCCTCGGCCTCCTCGGGGACGGAGCCGCCCATCCTCCGTCGCTCGACGTGATCGGCTGCCGCGAGCACCGGGATCTGGCGCGGGAGGCCGCGGCGGCATCCGCGGTCCTCCTCAAGCACGAGGGGGGCCTGCCGCTCGCAGGCGGCCGGATCCTCGTCGCCGGGGCAGGATCCGACGACGTCGGCCTGCAGTGCGGCGGGTGGACCGTCCAATGGCAGGGCGGGTCCGGGCCGATCACCCCGGGCACGAGCATCCTCGAGGCACTTCGGAACGCCCTGCCCGACGCCGAGATCGTGCACGACGCCGACGGTCGCTTCGGCCAGAACGGGTCCGTCGGGGTGGCCGTCGTCGCCGAGCCGCCCTATGCCGAGGGCCTCGGCGATCGGGGTGACCTCCGGCTGTCCGAGGAGGGGGTCGCCGTCGTCGAGCGGCTCCGTGACCGGGTCGACCGGCTCGTCCTCGTCGTGCTCTCGGGGCGCCCCCTGGTCCTCGGCTCGATCGAGGAGCGGTGCGACGCCATCGTCGCCGCCTGGCTCCCCGGCACGGAGGGCGCGGGCCTCGCCGACGTGCTCACGGGGCGCCGGCCCTTCACCGGCCGGCTGCCGCGCCGGTGGCCGGCGAGTCAGGACCAGGTCGAGGATCCTGCCGGCGCCTGGGCGCCACGGTGGGACCGGGGACACGGGCTCGCGTTGTGAAGCGTCTCGTCCCGGCCTTCGCGGTCCTTCTCGCTGCCTGCACGGGCGCAGAGGCGGCTGTCTCCTCGACGACCACGACCACGATGGCGCCGACGACCACGATGGCGCCCACCTACCTCGATCCCTCCGCTCCGGTCGAGGCTCGCATCGAGGATCTCGTCTCCCGAATGACTCTCGAGGAGAAGGTCGGTCAGATGACGCTCGCCTCGAACGTGTCGGCGACCCCCGGGACGGTCGCCACCTATGGCCTCGGCGCGGTGCTCAGCGGTGGGGGAGGGGCGCCCACCGAGAACACCCCCGACGGGTGGATCGAGATGGTCGGATCGTTCCAGGACTCGGCCCTCTCCACCCGGCTCGGGATCCCGATCCTGTACGGCTCCGATGCCGTCCACGGCCACGGCAACCTCCTCGATGCCACGATCTTCCCGCACAACATCGGGCTCGGCGCGACCCGGTCGGCCGAGCTCGTCGAGCGGATCGGACGGGCCACGGCCGTCGAGACGGCCGCCACCGGGGTGAACTGGAACTACGCCCCGGTGCTGGCGGTCCCCCAGGACATCCGGTGGGGCCGGACCTACGAGGGGTTCGGCGAGGACACGGCGCTCGTGACCGAGCTCGGTGTCGCGCTGCAGCGGGGGCTCCAGGGAAGCGACCTCACCTCCCCGGACGCCGTGCTGGCCACGCCGAAACACTTCGTCGGCGACGGGGCCGCCGAGTGGGGGACGTCGGAGACCGCCGACTACTGGATCGACCAAGGCGATACCGGCATCACCGAGCGGGAGCTGCGGTCCATCCACCTCGCGCCGTACCTCGACGCCGTCGACCAGGGCGCCCTCAGCGTGATGGCGTCGTACTCGAGTTTCCAGGGCACGAAGCTGCACGCCAGTCGATGGCTCCTCACGGACGTGCTGAAGGGCGAGATCGGATTCGAAGGCTTCGTGGTGTCCGACTGGGCCGCCATCGACCAGATCGACCCGAACGACTACGCCGCCTCCGTGGTGGCGGCGATCAACGCGGGCGTCGACATGAACATGGTGCCCGGCGACTTCATCACCTTCCAGGACGTGATGACCGCGGCGATCGAATCGGGGGAGATCCCGATGGAGCGGATCGACGACGCCGTCCGGCGGATCCTGCGCGCCAAGTTCGCGCTCGACCTCTTCGAGCGCCCGCATCCCGACCCGTCGCTCGTCGATCGGATTCGCTCCGAGGAGCACGTGGCCCTCGCCGCCGAGGCGGTGACGCGGTCGCTCGTGCTGCTCAGTCACGACGGCGACGCGCTCCCCGTGAGCGGCGAGACGATTCTCGTCGCCGGGCAGGCCGCCGACGACATCGGCTGGCAGAGCGGCGGATGGACGATCTCGTGGCAGGGAGCGGTCGGCCCCACGACGGCCGGCACGACGATCCTCGACGGCATCGTCGAGCGGGCCGGAGGGGATGCCTCCGTCCTCCACGATCGGAGCGGCCGCTTCGAGGGCGGGCCGGAGCGCGCCGACGTCGGCATCGTGGTGATCGGAGAGCGTCCCTATGCCGAGGGTCAGGGCGACAACGGCCGGCTGACGATCGACGGGTCGCAGACGGCACTCCTCGACACCCTCCGACCCCGCGTCGACCGTCTGGTGCTCGTGGTGGTCTCCGGACGGCCGCTCATGATCGCCGACATGGTCGGGCGCGCCGACGCCGTGGTGGCCGCCTGGCTTCCCGGCTCGGAGGGTGCGGCCGTCGCCGATCCTCTCTTCGGGATCGTCCCCTTCACCGGAGCCCTTCCCATCACCTGGCCGCGGTCCGTGGACCAGCTGCCGCTCGGATCCCTCGACGGATCCGCCGATCCCTGCGACGCCCCCCTCTTCGCGTTCGGCCATGGACTGTCCGTGGACGACGTGTTCATGCCGCCCGCTCTCGACTGTGAGGCTGAATCATGACTGCGACCGATCATCGACCCTCCCCGGTCGGCGCCGCCACCGGCTCCTTCCTCGTCGAGGAGGGGACCGAGTGGTACCGCATCGACGATTTCGACCGACTGGACCCCTTCCTGGTGAGCGTGGTCTCGGCGACCGATCAGTGGATGTTCGTGTCGAGCTCGGGGGCGCTCACGGCAGGGCGCGTCAGCGCGGGGTCCGCGGTCTTCTCGTACGAGACCGACGACCGGCTCCACCGCTCCGGCGGCCTGCAGGGCCCGATCACCCTCGTCCGGGTCGGCGACGAGGTCTGGGAGCCCTTCGCTCCGCATGCTCCGTTCGGGCAGGTGCGGCGATCCATCGCGAAGACGGCGATGGGTGATCGGCTCCGCTTCGAGGAGCACCACGCCGGTCTCGGGCTCACGTTCCGCGCCACGTGGGCGCCATCCCATCGGTTCGGCTTCGTCCGCACCTGTGAGCTGCTGTCGGAGACGAGCCTCGAGGTGGAGCTCCTCGACGGGCTCGTCGACGTGCTGCCGGCAGGCGTCGACCTTCCGAGCCAGCAGACCTCGAGCACGCTCGTCGACGCCTACCGGCGCTCAGAGCTCGACCCGAGCGGCATCGGGGTCTTCAGCCTCGAGGCCCTCGTCTCGGATCGTGCCGAGCCCGCCGAGAGCCTGCGCGCGTCCGTCGTCTGGTCGACCGGCCTCGACGATGCGGTCGTGGCCCTCTCCGATGCGCAGCTCCGAGCCTTCCGGTCCGGTGAGGCCCTGGTACCCGAGCACCTCGTGAAGGGCCGCAAGGGCTCCTACCTCCTCGCCCATCGAATGGCGGTCGATCCCGCGGCGCCGCTGCGATGGTCGATCGTCGTCGACGTCGAACGGGACCAGGGCGCCCTCGCGGAGCTCCGGACGTGGCTCCGGACGGCCGACGACCCGGCCTCCGTCGTCGCCGAGTCGATCGAGGCGACGAGCGCCGGCCTGGTCGACGTCGTCGGCCGCGCCGACGCCGTCCAGGAGACGGCCGATCGGGCGTCGTCGGTGCACCACCTCGCAAACGTCCTGTTCAACGTGATGCGCGGCGGCGTCTTCCTGGACGACCATCGGATCGTCGTCGCCGACGTGCAGCAGTTCGTCGACGATCGCAACCGCGCGGCCGCGGAGCGGTTCCGGGCCGTGGCCGCGGGCCTGCCGCCCGTCGTCGAGGTGACGGAGCTTCGGGAAGCCGTCTCGGGCGACCCCGATCTGGAGCGTCTCGCCGCCGAGTTCCTCCCGCTCAGCTTCAGCCGCCGCCACGGCGATCCGAGCCGGCCGTGGAACACCTTCCGGATCTCGGTGCGGTCCGAGGCCGGCGAGCTGACGCACGGGTACGAAGGCAACTGGTGCGACATCTTCCAGAACTGGGATGCCCTGCTGCACAGCTATCCCGAG
>DATHYU010000222.1:0-2105 GCA_035458965.1 Acidimicrobiia bacterium
CATCGAGGAGGGCTTCCATCTCCTCCGGCGCGGCGGCGAGGCGGCGCTCCTCGGCCTGACGTCCAAGGAGATCACCATCGACCTCGACGATGCCGTGATCTTCAAGGGGGCGACCATCTACGGGGTCGCCGGCCGGCGCCTGTGGGAGACCTGGTTCCAGATGCGGGCGCTGCTGAGGGCCGAGGCCGTGGACCTCCGGCCCCTCGTGACGCACCGCTTCGCCCTCGACGACTTCGATGCCGCGTTCGACCTGATGATGTCGGGGGAGTGCGGCAAGGTCGTCATGTTCCCCGACCCGGCCGACGCCGACGGCCCGCTGACCACTCCGTGAGGTGCCGATGACGGACAAGCTCGCCTTCCTCGACGACCAGCTCGACGAACTACGGCGTGACGGCCTGTTCACCACGATCCGCACGCTCGAGAGCGCCCAGGGCGCATGGCTCACGATCGGCGGCCGGCGCGTCCTCAACCTCTGCTCGAACAACTACCTCGGGCTGGCGGACGACGAGCGGCTCGTCACCGCGGCCAAGGAAGCGCTCGACCGGTACGGCATCGGCCCGGGAGCCGTTCGGACCATCGCCGGGACGATGGCCCTGCACGACGAGCTCGAGGTCAAGCTGGCCGCCTTCAAAGGGGTCGAGGCCGCCATCTCGCTCCAATCGGGGTTCACGGCGAACCTGGCCGTCATCCCGGCGCTCGTCGGCCGCGGCGACGCCATCGTGTCCGATGCCCTCAACCACGCATCCATCGTCGACGGGGTGCGCCTCGCCCGGGCGGACCGCTTCATCTACGAGCACGGAGACGCCGCCGACCTCGAACGCGTGTTGCAGGAGGTCCGCGACGCCGGCAGCCGGCGGATCCTCGTGATCACCGATGGCGTCTTCTCCATGGACGGCGACCTCGCCCCGCTGCCGGCGATCGTCGAGGCCGCGGATCGGCACGAAGCGATGGTCATGGTGGACGACGCCCATGGCGAGGGCGTGCTCGGTCACGGCGGACGCGGCATCGTCGACCACTTCGGCCTCCACGGACGCGTCGACGTGGAGGTCGGGACCATGTCGAAGGCCTTCGGCGTGGCCGGCGGGTACGTCGC
This sequence comes from Acidimicrobiia bacterium, assembly GCA_035458965.1. Lineage (GTDB taxonomy): Bacteria > Actinomycetota > Acidimicrobiia > Spongiisociales > UBA11373 > DATHYU01. The sequence goes on from DATHYU010000222.1 coordinate 1,094, forward strand.
CGGGGACCGCCGGCTCATCGACTGGCTCCGCCAGCGGGCCCGGCCGTTCCTCTTCTCCTCCGCGGTGACGCCTCCCGATGTCGCCGCCTGCATCGCCGCCGTCGACGTGCTCGCCGCCTCCACCGAGCTCGTCGACCGCCTGTGGGCCAACGCCGAGGTGTTCAAGGCGTCGATGACGGCGCTCGGGTTCGACACGGGCCGGTCGGAGACGCCGATCACCCCCGTCATCATCGGGGACGAGTCCGCCGCCCAGGCGTGCTCGAGGGCGCTCTTCGAGGAGGAGGACGTCTTCGCCCAGGCGATCGCCTATCCGACCGTCCCCAAGGGCACCGCTCGGATCAGGGCGATGGTGTCGGCCGCACATTCGGCCGAGGATCTCGAGCGGGCGGCCGAGGCCTTCGGCGCCGTCGGTCGGCGCCTCGGCGTCATCCGGTGACGCCGCCGTCTGCTTCGTCGTCGCCCGATGCCGACCGCGCCGCCTCGGCGCGCCGGGCACGCGAGTTGACCCACCGGATCACCCCGAGGGCGACGAGGATCGGCACCACGAAGTAGAGGATCTCGTCCCACGCCCCGGCATGGGCGAGGACCGTGTCCGCCGACGCGAGGACCGTTCGTCCGTGAGCGAACGCCATCCGGACATGGTGGCAGGATCCCCGGGCCACGCCGTCGTAGGATGCGGTGCCAAGACGCCTCCGACGGGAGCCCCACCGTGCGATTGACCACCGCCATGCTCGCCGACGCCGCCCAGGTCGCCGGAGGGAAGCTCTTCGTGATGGGCGGCGCCTTCGACACCATCACCGCCCGGGAGTTCCCCGCCCTCCACCGGTCGCTCTCACTCGCGCTGGTCGCCGAGATCGGGCCGGCCGACCGCAATCGGGAGCTCGACATCATGATCCGGCTCGTGGACGAGGACGGAAAGGAGATCGGGGTCGAGTCGAAGGGCACCTTCCGGGTCGGCTCGCCGGCGACGCTGCCGGCGGGCGCCTCGAGCCTCGTGCCCCTGGTCGCGAAC
>DATHYU010000223.1:0-2723 GCA_035458965.1 Acidimicrobiia bacterium
CTCGGGTGTCGTCTGATGTGGTGATCGAGACGGGTGACACCGTCGGCCTGGTGATCGATGGTGCGAAGTTCCATTTCTTCGATCCCGACACCGGCGACCGGATCGGTTTCCGCGACGGCAACGTCCCCTGGCTCGACTGAGCGCGCAGCGCTCGCAGCAACACGGTGCATCGACGCTCCCCCCGGGGGGCGTCGATCGCGTTCAGGGGCGCTCGGCGCCCGTCGCCTCTGCGGCGATGCCGACGTCGGCGAGCAGGGGCATGAGCGTGGCGGCGTCGATGGCGTCGTCCATGGTTCGCGCCCCCGGCTCGATGCCGCCCCCTCCCATCACATCGGCGAGGGCGGTGGCCGGAAAGGCCGTCGTCCGGGCGAGTGCGGAGAACCGGCCGTCGTGGCGGTCGATGAGCAGGTGGCCGCTCCGGCGATCTCGGGCGACGGCCTCCGTCACCACGATGACCACGTCCGGGCCGCCGGAGGGAAGATTGCGGGCGAGGGCGTTCACGAGGACGTCCCGCGGGGTGATCCCCGTCACCGGGTCCGGTGTCTCGTCGAAGAGCCCGAGCTCGCGCATGGCGGCGAAGATCCGGCCGTGGCCGGGGTAGCGCAGGGTCTTGTAGTCGAGGTCGAGGACCCGCCCTGCCAGGAGACGGGGGAGTGACGACGATCCGCCTGCCGTGTGGAACGCCTCGAGCTCACCGATGCCGGGAACCGAGATGCTCTCGATGCCTGTCAGCGGTTCGACCTCGGTGTGGTGGCCGCCGGAGAGGATCTCACACGGCTCGGCGTACTCGTTGATCAGCCCCACCGGGTTGAAGGCCAGCTGATAGCCGAGGGCGCCGACGGGCTCGGCGGGGAGCGCTCCGACCCGGAGGGTGACGCGATCGACCGTCCCGTCGCCCAGGGCGCCGACGTCGGCTCGAGCGAGCACGTTGGCGAGACCGGGGGCCAGACCGCAGTCAGGCACCACGGCGATCTCTGCGTCCCGGGCGGCCGCCCCGAGCCGCAGCTGCGTTGCGACGACGGAGGGGTTCCCGCCGAAGTCGCAGTAGTGGGTCCGGGTGGCCACGGCCGCCTCGGCGACGGCCTGGCCGAAACGGTAGGGGACCGCCGAGACGACGACGTCGGCCCCGTCGAGCAGGTGGCGCACCGATGCGCCGTCGCTGACGTCGACCGTGTCGCCTTCCACCGCGTACCGCTCCGACACCCGGTCGACGGTGTCGGGGTCGAGGTCGGCGATCCTCACGTCGTGCCCGCGGCGCACGAGGTCCCAGATGGCGGCCTCGCCGACGATTCCCGTGCCGAGAACGACGGTCGTGGTCATGGCGTGATCCGCTTGAACGACTCGGCCGCCGTGAGCCCGGCGGCGGCACCGACCTCCTGCGCCCAGCGCTCGATGCGTCGCCGGAAGGCGGTCTCCTTCTCGCCACCCTCGTCGGCGCCCCCCATCGTGGTGACGCCCTGGCTCGCATGGCACAGCAGCGCCGCGATCTTGTCCTCGACGTGCCCCTCGATGGGCTCCCAGTGATCGGGTGCGTCGGCCGACCAGAGGAGGAGTGCCGACGGGCGGTGGTGGCCGATGCCGTCGACCAGCTGATCGGGGAATGCCAGCGGCTCCCGAGCGGCGACGACCCCGTCGACCGCGGCGAGCCCCGTCGCGCGGTGGTCGGGATGCAGCTGATAGCGCTGCCACGGATCGTGACTCAGGACGACGTCCGGACGGGTGCGCCGGATCCATGCGCACACCTCGGCGCGAAGGTCCATCGTGTACTCGAGCTCGCCGTCCACGCGGCCGAGGAAGCCGATGCCCACGGCGCCGAGCCGGTCGGCCGCCTTCCGCTGCTCGCGGGCCCGCGCGGCGACCAGTGCCCCGTGGTCGGCATCGGGATCCCAGCTTCCCTTCGAGCCGTCGGTGACCACCAGGATCGTGACGTGGGCGCCCGCCGCCGCCCACTTGGCGAGGGTTCCGCCCGCGCCGAACTCGGCGTCGTCGGGGTGCGCCCCGATCGTCAGGACCCGCGCCGGCGTCGGCAGCGGGTCGGGAATCTCGGCGATGTCCCCGTAGAGGTTCGTCACGGGCCGGAGGTTAGGAACGGCTGGAGCCAGGCGCCTCCCGGCAGGGCGGCGGCGCGGCGGAGGTCGTCGGGGCCATCGATGTCGACGACGGTCCCGGGGGACACGATGACCGTTCGCTCGAGGTGCGCCGTCGCCGCCAGGTGGCGGGTGAAGCTGGACCTGCCGTAGGCGAACGCGATCGGCTCGGCGACGCCCAGCATGTTGGTGCCGCCGTCGCGTGACGGAGCGAGCACGGCCCTTCCGTCGCCCAGCCCGGCCATGGCGGAACGGACCTCTCGCTCCACGAGGAGCGGCAGATCCGCATGGACGACGAGCCAGGGCCCCTCGGTCGCCGCGACCGCCGCCGTGACGGCCTGGCTCAGGCCGTCACCGGGATCCTCGAGAACCGCGCAACCCCGGTCGCCGCTCCAGGCTGCGACCTCGTCGTCGGCGGTCACGACGGTGATGCGGAGTCCTGCGGCATGGCAGATCGCAACGACGTGGGCCGCGCTCATCGTGGCGAGGGCGCGACGGCGCACGTCGTCGATCTCGCCGGCCAGGCGCCGTTTGGCCTCCGAGAACGGCTTGATCGGGATGACGGCCCCGATCACCCGTACACCTCTGCGAGGACGTCGACGAGCGTTCGACCCGCGGGAGGGGAGCGATCGGGGA
>DATHYU010000224.1:0-4585 GCA_035458965.1 Acidimicrobiia bacterium
GGGCGTGTCCGCCGATCCCTCGATCGGTAGATGAAACTCTAGTGCCTCGCCGAGAATGACGGACGGGCGTCACGGCTCGGCCGTGTCACCTTCAACTACAGGTCGAGGGTCGCTCACGAGGAGGGGCGGCGGAGGGACGACGGCGGGGCGCCGCGGGGCGACGACGTCGATCGTCGCCCCCACCGGGACCCCGTTCGCCAGGATGCCGGCCACGACCCGGCCCTTGTCCACCAGATCCATCGGGGTGCCGAATCGGATCTCGACGTCCGGAGCAACCATCCAGAGCTCGTCTGCTCGGAAGCCCACCTCCCCCGCCGCCACCTCGGGCGGCAGCACCTGGGCGAGCGCCACCACCTCCCGCCACACCCGCTCGTCGCTCGACCCGCCGATGGCGACCGACGGGGCGGCGATCCGCGCCCGCAGAAGGCCGCTCGCGGGCGAGGCGGCCGTCTCGAGCACCGTCCCGTCGGCGGAGACGAGCATCCACCCGTCGGCCCCCTCGATCCAGGCCGCCGGCGTGTGCTCGAGCACCTCGACGACCAGCCGGTCCGGGAACTCCCGCTGGATCCGCACATCGGCCACCCAGGGATCGGCGGAAACGGCCTCGACGAGCGCGTTCGTGTCGATCCACACCATGATCGCCCCCTCCCCCAGCCCGGTGGCGGCGATGCGGTCGGTGACGGCTGCCTCGCGGGCGCCGACGACCTCGATCGTCTGGAGCGACAGCCACGGCGAATGGAGCACGCCGATCCCGATCGACACGACCACGACGGAGATCGCGACGAGCCAGGGGCCCCGACGCGCCGTCCGGACGGGACGGGCGACGGTCACGATCGATCCTCGAAGGCCCCGATGAACCGCACCTCCGGCTCGAGGTCGATGCCGGCGACGTCGAGCACCCGCCGCCGCACCTCCTGGACCAGCCCGTGGACATCGGAGGGGCGGGCATCGGGCCCGGCCACGAAGAAGTTCGCATGGCGCTCCGACACCGATGCGCCGCCCACCGACAGGCCCTTCAGACCGGCCTCATCGATGATGCGGCCGGCGGCGTCCCCCGGCGGGTTCTTGAAGACGCTCCCGGCGTTCAGGGTGCCACCGGGCTGGTGCTCCTTGCGCCAGCGCGTGATCTCCCGGATGCGGGCCTCGGCGACCGCCGGCTCGACGGGCTCGGTGCGGAAGCGGGCGGAGAGGACGAGGTCGTCGGCCGCCACGTTCGTGTGGCGGTAGGCCATGTCGAGGGCGGCCCGGTCGGCCTCGCGGACCGCGACCGAGCGGACGTCGAGGATCCGGGCCGCGACCAGCGCGCCGGCGGTGTCGCCCCCGAAGCACCCGGCGTTCATGCAGACGGCACCGCCGACGGACCCCGGGATCCCGACGTACCACTCGAGCCCGCCGCGGCCCAGCCGAGCCGTCCCGCGTGCGAGGACCGGAAGGGGGACGGCGCCCCCCGCCGTCACCACGCCGTCGTCGCCGACCGACCACTCGAGGAACGTCCCGCCGAGCCGCACGACCAGGCCCGGGAACCCGTGCTCGGAGACGACGACGTTGCTCCCCCGGCCGAGGACGAAGACGGGGACATCGTCGGGGAGCTCGGCGAGGACGCGCACGACATCGGACTCCGATGCGGCCTCGAGCATCCACCGTGCCCGGCCGCCCATCTTGTAGGTCGTGAGCGGAGCGAGCTCGACCTCGACGCGCAGCAGCCCCTCCCGGACCAGGGGGTCGAGCGGGTTCACCGCGAGCGGCCCGCCAGAAGTGTGGCGAGCTCGTCGGGAGCGAGGGTGATGTCCCCCGCCCCCATGAACAGGACGAGATCGCCGGGCCGCGCCTCTTCGGCGACGGCCGGCGCGAGGTCGATCCTCCGGGGCACGTACCGCACGAGCGTGTCCTGCGATTCGGCGGCATCGGCGATGAGGCGGCTGGTCACGCCGGGGATCGGTGGCTCTCCCGGCGCGTAGATGCCGGCCACGATGGCCACGTCGGCGCCGCGCATGGCTTCACCGAACTCCGTGGCGAGGTCGGCCGTGCGCCAGAAGTGATGGGGCTGGAAGATCGCCACGATCCGCTGCGGTTCCCCGAGACGCGCCGCCGCGATCGTCGCGGCGATCTCGGTCGGGTGATGGGCGTAGTCGTCGATGACGGTGATGCCCTCCAGACGGGCCCGTACCTCGAACCGACGGCGGACCCCGGCGAACGAGGAGAGGCCCTCGGCGGCGGTCTCGACGTCCATGCCCAGCTCGCCGAGGAGCGCGAGCACCCCGGTGGCGTTGCGGGCGATATGGAGCCCCGGACGCGAGACGCTCACCGGCCAGCGGTCGCCTCCGTGCTCCAGGGTGAAGCGGACGGAGGGCCCGTCGTGACGCGGCTCGAGGATGCGCCAGTCCGCCTCCTCGTGCGTTCCGTACGTGACCGACTCGACGTCGCGCGCCAGGCGGGCCGATCCGGCGTCGTCGAGGCAGACGACGACCGGGCCACCACATCGCCGGGCCACGTCCCGGAACGCCTCCTCCACGCGATCGAACGTTCGGTAGTAGTTGAGGTGGTCGGGCTCGATGCTCGTGACCACGAAGCCGTCGAGCGTCAGGTCCAAGAAGGTGCCGTAGGCCTCGTCGGCCTCGAGGACGAAGAGGTCGCGCTCGCCGAGGTGGGCGTTCGTGTTCAGATCCACGAGCTGGCCGCCCACCATGAAGGACGGGTCGCGTCCGAGGGCCCGCAACGCGGCCACGGTGAGGGCGCTCGAGGTCGTCTTCCCGTGGCTGCCGGAGAGGCCGAGGGCGGGCATCGAGCGGGTCATCTCCGCGAGGAGGGCAGGACGCTCCCACACCTCGATGCCGGCCGCCTTGGCGGCGAGGAGCTCCGGATCCCGGTCCTCGGGAACGGCGGAGGAGGCGACGACGAGGTCCCACTCCCGGGCCCGATCGGGCCGGTGTCCGGCCCAGCACTCGACGCCGACGGCGTGGAGCCGGGAGAAGGCCGGCCCTCCCTTGATGTCGGAACCGGAGACGGTGTGGCCGGATTGGGCGAGGATCTTGGCGAGACCGCTCATGCCCGCCCCGCCCACACCGACGAGGTGGACGCTCGTGACCCCTTCGAGGAAGGTCATCGAGCCGCCTCCCGCAGGAGCGACGCGGCCACCGATCCGGCAGGATCCGGCACGCCGATCGGGCCGGAGGCGTCGGCCATCGCCGCGCGACGGCCCGGGTCGCCGATCAGCGAGGCCACGAGCCCCGGGAGCGTGGCGGCATCGTCCTGGCGAACCATCACGGCGGCGTCGCCGAGGGCGGCGGCGTTGAACTGCTGTCCCACGGACTCGAGGGGAACGAGGACGGCCGGCGTCCGAGTGGCGGCGACCTCGCTCACGGTCATGGCGCCCGCCCGGCACACGACCAGGTCGCACGCGGCGAAGAAGAGGTCCATCCGATCCTCGTAGGCAAGCTGCCGCCACGGTAGCCGGGCGGCCCTCTCCGCCGATGCGCCGGCCCGGGCCTCTCCGGTGAGCTGCACGAGCGCGGTGCCCTCGGGAGCGAGCTCCGCGATGCCGGCGGCCGCCTCGTTGAGCACCTTCGCTCCGAGGCTGCCGCCGAGGATCCCGACGACGACCGACTCCGGGGCCAGGTCGTACCTGGCGATCGCCTCCGGCCGCAGCCGGGCGCGGTCGAAGACCCGCAACTCGGGGCGAAGCGGGTTCCCCACGAGCTCGGCCCTCGGCAGCCGCTCGGCCTTCCCGGGCAGCCCGAGGAAGGTGCGCCGGGCCCGGAGCGAGGCGAACCGGGCGGCGAGCCCCGGCGCGGCGTTCTGCTCGTGGAGGAGGAACGGGATGCCCGACCGCCGCGCCGCGAGCGCGGCGGGAACGGTGACGTAGCCGCTCATGCCGAGCACCACCCTGGCCTCCCGGCGCTGGAGCTCCGCCCTCATCGCCCGCACGGTGCGCCGGACGACGAAGGGGATAGCGAGGTTCGACGGCGTCAGCGACCGGCGCAGCTTGGCGAGCTCGAAGCCGACGAAGCCGAAGCCGGCGTCGGAGGCCGCGGTCTCCGCCTTCCGCCGGCCCCCGAAGACGACGATCTCGTCGCGGGGAACGCCGGCTCCGACCATGGCCTCGGCGATGGCGAGCGCGGGATAGACATGGCCGCCCGTGCCGGCGGCGGCGATCACGAAGCTCACGAGCGGGCCCCGTCGCGCGCCACGCTGATGAGCACCCCGACGCCGACCATGGCGGCGACCAGGGCGCTGCCGCCGAAGGAGACGAACGTGAGCGGGACGCCGGTGATCGGAAGCACGCCGGTGACCCCGCCCATGTTGACGAGCGCCTGGGTCATCAGCCACGTGGTGATGCCGATGGCCACCAGCCGCCCGAACCGGTCGCGTGCGTGATAGGCCACGGCGCCACCGGCGATCGTGAGGGCGACGAGGAGGCCCACGACGGCGAGCGACCCGGCGAGGCCGGTCTCCTCGCCGATGATCGAGAGCACGAAGTCGGTGTGGGCGTTCGGGAGGAACGACCAGCGCGCCCGGCTCGCGCCGAGGCCGACGCCGAACACGCCGCCCGTCCCGAGGGCGACGAGGCTCTGCACGGCCTGGTAGC
>DATHYU010000225.1:0-3756 GCA_035458965.1 Acidimicrobiia bacterium
GCCGGCGGCCGAGTTCAACATCTACGTGGACCCGCACGCCGCCGACGTGGTCTTCCGCTCGGGCATCCCCATCACGATGATGCCGCTCGACGTCACCCACCGAGCGCTCATCATGCCCCGCCATCTGGAGCGCCTCCGGGACCTCGGCACGCCTGTGGGCGACGCCGTGGCCGGATTGCTCGACTTCTTCAACCGCTACGACATCGAGCGGTACGGCACCGAGGGCGCGCCGCTCCACGACCCGTGCGTGATCGCCTGGCTGCTCGATCCGGAGATCTTCTCCGGTCGCGACTGTGCCGTCTCGGTGGAGACCATGTCCGAGCTCACGATGGGCATGACCGTCGTCGACTGGTGGGGCCTGACCGACGAGCCGGCGACGGCCCACGTGGTCCGGGACCTCGACGCCGAGCGGTTCTTCGATCTCGTCATCGACCGGCTCGCCCGGCTGTAGTCACCCTCCGAACGGGGGCGCGTACCGGAACACGCCCGGCCCGGCCGAGGCGAGGAGGCCCGGGAGCCGCTCGCACGCCATCCACTCCGGGCCCTCCACCCCGAAGCGATTGCGGATCCGGAAGAGCGACGCCGGGACGAACCCGAACCTCGGGTAGAACTCGCGATGGCCGAGGAGGAAGGCCCCGGGCTCGGGGCGGGCTCGCACCCGGGTCATGGCGGCTCGCATGAGGAGTGACCCCACCCCGCGGCCCTGCCGATCGGCGCGGACGCCGATGGGCCCCAGCCCGAGCGCCGCGATCGTGACGTCGTCGTCCCGCTCGATCGCTCCCGGCGTCACGAGCACGTGTCCGATCACGGCGTCGTCCTCGACGGCGACGAGGGAGATGCCCGCCCGGCTCCACCCGCCGTCTCGCAGCTCTTCGACGAGGTCGGCCTCCGCCGACGTCTCGAACGCCGAGAGCAGGACCGCCCTGATGGCCTGGAGGTCCGCCGCTTCCTCGGGCCGGATGCTCGTCAGGTCGGGCCCACCGGTTGCATGAACGAGAAGTGTGCCCCGACCGGGTCGAGGGCGGGCGCCATCCGGCCGACCCCCTCCACGTCCATCACCTCGGCGAGCACCCGGCCGCCGAGCCCCTCGATGGCGGCGGCGGCGGCCACGGCGTCGTCGACACCGAAGTAGAGGCCCCAGAACGGCGGGAAGTCACCCATCCCGGGGGTGATCGGCATCGCGCCGGCCCGGAACTCCTCGCCGTCCATGAACAGCAGGTAGGGGCCCGACGGCATCTCCTGGACCACCGTCCTCCATCCGAACACGGCGCCGTAGAACTCGGCCGCGGCATCGAGGTCTCGGGTCATGAGCTCTTCCCACGAGAACGCCCCGTGCTCGTTCCCGTAGGCCGATCCGATGTGGCCGCCCGCCCTCCACACGGCGAACGTCGCCCCTTGCCGGTCGGCCAGGACGGCCATGGTGCCGCTGCCGGGGATCTCCATCGTCGGGGCGATCACCGATCCGCCCGCCTGCAAGGCCCTTTCGACGGTCTCGGCGACGTCGACGACGTTCACGTAGTTGAGCCAGTGTGGCCGCACCCCGGCCTCGAGCTGCGCGGGCGCGAGGCGTCCCACGCCGGCGACCGGCCGTCCGTTCTTCGTGAACATCCAGGAGGGACCCATGTCACCGCCGACGTCGGCGACCTCCCAGCCGAAGAGCCCCGCGTAGAAGGCGATCGAGGCGTCGGGCTCGGGACTGGCGGTGTCGACCCAGCAGAAGCACCCCGGTGCGTACTCGGTGAACTCGGCCGTGGGTCCCCCTCTGTGGCGGTGTGATCACGAGACTAGGGAGCCGGTCACACGGCGCGCGTCGGCACCTCGTGGTCGGACACCCACCGGAGCAGGATGATGAGGGAGACGATCTCGAGCCCCGCGGAGAGGGCGCCGTTCGCTCCGATCCCGCCGGCCGAGAAGACTGCCGGCCCGATGGCCGCGCCGAGGGCCCGGGCGGCCTGCCCGGCGAGCTGGAACAGCGCCAGCAGCCGGGCCCGGGCGCCCGGCATGAGCTCTGTCGTGAGCGGGATGGCCGACACGATCGTGACCTCGTAGGCGAAGAAGGCGATCCCGAGAGCGCTCAGCCCGCCCCCCATCGAATCGGCGAGGAAGCCCACGGCTCCGAAGGCGAGGGCGGAGACGACCAGCCCCATCGCCACCATCCGGCGCTTCCCGACCCGATCGGTGAAGGCGAGGGTCGTTCCCTCCCCGAGCAGCTCACCGAGGGCGAGCAGCATCGTGAGACCCCCCAGGGCGACGAGGGAGATCCCGAACCCCTCCTCGAGCCAGGCACCGAAGACGACGATCGTCGTCTCGGCACCCAGGTTGAAGAAGAACACGCTGGCGAGGAGGGCGGCCGCGGGACGCGTGAGACGGAAGGGCTCGGCGGCGGTCCCATCGCCACCGGTGTCGGGGTCGAGGGCGGGCCGCAGGAGGAGCACGGCGACGATCCCGAGGGCTGCGAAGGCCCAGAAGGGCGCCCGCCAGTCGAGCCGATCGATCATCCACCCGGTCACCGGCGCGCCGACGAGCAGCCCGCCGGCCCAGGTCAACTCGAGGATCGACAGGGCCCGGGCGCGACGCCGGTATGGGACCCGGTCGGCGATGTACGCGTGCGCTGCCACGTCGAAGGACGGTTTTGCCAGTCCGATGAGGACGAATCCCACGAGGGCACCGGTGAAGGCGCCGGTGGCGGCGGTGACCGACGCGCCGACGACGAAGAGCGCCAGCGTCACGGTCACGATCCGCCGCCGTCGCTCGCCGCGGCCCACCGTCGCGACGACGAGGGGTGTCGCCATCCCGGCGATCGAGCGGGCGGACACGAGCAGTCCGGCCCGCTCGAGGGAGACGCCGAGGCCGCGGGAGATGGCCGGGAGGAAGGGGTAGACGAACCGCCAGGCCGTGTTGAACACGAGGCGGGTGCCGGTCAGGTAGCCGATCGACACCGCCAGGCGGCGCGAGCTCACGTCGCCTCGAGGTGGAGGTCGCCGTCGGTGAGCATGCGGGGAATCGACATCCACAGGAGACGTCCGGAGCCGCGCCGCAGCGACGGCCACTCCGGGACCTCGAGCGCCACGACCGCACCGGTGACCATGCGCACGGCGCCGCCGCCAAGGTCGGCGATCAGCATCGACCACGTCGGCTCGTGGCCGACGATCATGAGGCGGGCGGATCGGCCGGCGTGGTCGCGCACGGCCTCGATCACGGTGTCCGGCCCGCCGTGGTACAGGCGATCGTCCACGACCACCGGGCAGTGCCACCCTCCCGCCTCGAGGGCGATCTCGAGGGTCGAGCGCGCCCGCACGGCCGGTGAGGTGATCGCCGCGTCCGGGACCCGCCCCGTCAGGGACAGCAGCCGGCCCATCGCGGCCGCGGATCGCCTCCCGCGCTCGTTGAGCGGGCGCGTCCGGTCGTCTCCGAAGGAGGCATCCCAGTCGGACTTCGCGTGGCGCATCATCAGCAGCTCGGGCATCGCTCGAGACGATATCGCCTGGCGGATCAGACTGCGCCGACCGACAGGGCGAACACGACCTGCGCGGCGTAGTACAGCGGCAGGCCGATCCGCCCGTTCTCGGGCGCCGGGCTCACGAACCGATCGCGCGCCACGAAGACGTCCGAGGCGGCGAAGGCGACGGCTGCCGGCAGGACCTCGGCGGGGCCGACACCGGCGGCCGCCGCCGCGCAGGCCACCACCATCGACGAGATCACCCCGGCATAGGCGACCACGGGTCCGCGCATCGGGCCGGGGACGGCGGGGAGAAG